>NZ_VPDH01000052.1:0-28397 GCF_013417785.1 Acinetobacter sp. YH12227
TGATCTAAATGCTTTTGATGCCAGGCACGAAGTGTTTCAGGAGTACAACCAATCTTAGGCGCAATTGCTGTGATTGCAGCCCAAGTAGAAGGATAATCTTTTTCAGATTCAATTAGTAATTGAACCGATCTTTCTCTAATTTCGGGGGTATAGTTTGGTTTTTTCATCGGAATAGTCTCTCAGAATATTGAGTCTCCGACAAACCCGGTACGGTTCACTATTTAATACTAAAAATAATTGGGTAAATTTTCCCAATAATTACTCACTGAAGACATAAATTGGGGCAAACAGCTTAGGACAGGGTCGGACAATACAGCCAATAAAAAAGCCTTTAAACATTGAGTTTAAAGGCTTTTTTATATTCCGATGGATTACTTCGGAAAGAATTTTGGTGGGATGGCGTCAATTGAACAAATTTACTAAGTATATGTTTTATATAAATTAAAAATTATACAAAAATCACAGTGTACACCACAGTGTACAAATTATATGTTGCTAGGCCATTTCTCCGAGTTTAGTTGTCATGCTGGGTGACGAACTCAGGAGTTAAAAACACTCCTTTTAGCGGATCGAATTATGAAGCTCGTTATTTTTGACTGCCTTTTAAGCTGCTCCCCTTATTGGTGGCTCAGGTATGGTCATTTTGACCATTGGGGGGATTGTTGTTCTTCAGCACATCAAAGATAAGAAACCGCCCGAATAATCACGCTGTAATTCTATTGGGATTTTAAGCATTAAAACCACATTTCCGCCCATCCCTCGCGCGCGCGCGCGTTTTGTTGACTGAATTACTTTAAGTTACTCACTTGGTCGCGTTTGAAGTGTGGTCAAGTTTGGGGGTATCCCCCAATGGGGTAAATGTTTCTGATCCGTCCACTATTGGCGGTTGTACCTGATAGTCACATGCAAAACTCAATTTTGAGGTCTGCCAATATTTGGACACACCCCTCAACGCAATTTTGCGCTCAGTGAATACCGTTGCTCACTTTTGAGCTTTGCTTTTAAAACATGGATTTAGCCAACGCAATTTTTCGCTGGTCTACTACGGAAAACTCAGGTTTCGGAACAACTACGCGCGCGTGTAGGTGGACGCAATTTTGCGCTGTCATACTGTTAGTAAATGTTAGTTTTGCGGACTGCTTTAAAAGAGAATAGAACCTTATAAAACCTAATATTAGGACTTCATAAAACTTCAGTTTTTCGGACTGCTTTAAAAAAGAAAACCTGATAAAACCTGAGATTCAGAACGGCGTACCTGTTAACAATTGTTGACATTCAAAACGCTGCGTCTGTTATCAATTGTTATGGTTTGGACTACTGCAAAATACTACTTTCCACTTGCTGCTCGGACTTATCAAAACTTAACATTGCAAGCAGCGTAAATCCTAAGTAATCCTAAGTTCACAACCTTACAAAACCTGACTTTTAGAACGCGGTAGCTGTTAAGAAATGTTAAGGTCAAAACCTAACAAAACCTAACCTTTGAACCTGATAAAACCTGAAATTAGAACGGCACCATTACGGCACCAATCCAATTATTGATAGAACAATCAGCACTTGCACTCTATAAAAATAGGGCATGTAATCAATCAATTTCTTCAATTTGCGAAACAATCCTATGAAAGAAAAAAGCAAGCTGTTTAAAAGTGGTTTGTATTGGCATTAATGCTCAATTTCCCGCCCTAAAAAAAGGATGTTTTCGGAGCAGTACGCGCGTGTAGCATCATTTGCGAAACAAACCCTATGAAAGAAGCATTTTTATCTAATTAGACTGTGCCGATCTAAAGCAATCTAAAGCTCGTTTTTGGCATAAAGCAGCATTTGCGAAACTCACCCTATGAAAGAAGCATTTTTATCTAATTAGACTGCACTGATCTAAAGCTGTTTATTCTATTGTCACGATTTCCGTGATAGTTGAATCTGCATGGTTATCTTGACCATTCAGCCAATAAAAAAGCTCCCCATATTTAGGGAGCTTCGATTAAAGCAATTGCAGCTCATCGGCTCGAATCTCGGTTACTTCCCGATCCGCTCCTTTATTGTCTTTCCACTTCCTTGTACGCAATGAGCCTTCGACATACACCTTTCCGCCTTTCTTGAGGTACTTACTCGCAATCTCGGCTAATCGGTTGTTAGTGGTGATTCTGTGCCATTCTGTAGCCTCTTTGCGCTCTCCAGTGGTCTTGTCTTTCCAAAACTCGGATGTTGCAACGCTGAATGTTGTAACGCTGCCACCGTTGGGAAATTGTTTAGTTTCAGGGTCACGGCCTAGTACACCCATCACAGTTACTTTGTTTACGTTTGGCATTGGTTTAAATCTCTTAAATTTTCTTAGAATGTCTATTTTTAAGGGGTAACATGGGTAACGTAGGTAACATGCTTGCTATCAAAGGGTTTCAGCCTGTTACCTATTTATTTTTCGTTAGGTAACGTGGGGTAACATGGGTAACACAACTCAAAAAATTAGAACTTGTTACCTCTGTTACCTGTTACCTTTTTTGCTAGGTAACGCCCTCAAAGCCTTTATTTATGCGGTTGTTACCTCTGTTACCTTTGTTACCTCTTAATTTTGCTATTCCCAACTAAAAATAGCTTCTTTCACCACATAAGCTTTAAGTGCATTTTTTCTAGCTGGTACTCTTACAGTTTTACTGGTCTTACCTGTGTCATGCTCTAATAGCTTTTCGATGAGTAGGGCATTGGCTACTTTTTTACTATCGTGTCCTTTGCATACTTCATTTTTAAATTGCTCAGGTAACACAATAAATAATTTTTCACCTTTCTCTATTTTCCAGTAGCCCACTCGATTAATGATTTTCTCGATACTTTCAATATCGGGGGTTATCGCTTCAAATCGGCTAGATTCATACGCTTCTAAAAAGGCTTTAACCGCTAAAATATATTCTCGGTTCTGATAATCCCCGACATACTCAAAGCCATTGACCCAAGTATTAAAAACAGTTTTTACAGCGTCAAACGCCGTGCCTGCTTTCCATCCTGTTATCCCTGCTTGGGTAGCCAGTTCGCCTGCAACTGCAAGCAAGGCAAAAGTGTTAGCTACACGACTTATATGCCCTTGCTGTATGTCTGCAATCAATTCAAGGTTATATTGCTCTAATAGCTGTTTAGCCTGCACCATGACCTTATCTTTATTACTGGTTAAGTAATCCAGCCATACCATGCCAGCAACGCCATAAAACTGATTAGAACGCTCTACAAGCTGTCTTGATTGCTTTGCACCATCTTCGGCAAAGTCGATCTGATCAAATAAGCCATATTCAGACTGATCTACATCAATATCAATCAATCGAACTTCTTGCCCTAGTTTGGTTTTCTGTCCGCTTTCTTGCATGATTTCTTTTAAGCTTTTTTCACCAGTAGACATAAAAATAAGCTTCCACTTATACGGCGCTCTAGCTGTGATTTGCTTTGTTAAGCGTGCTTTGCCTTTACCATTTGCAAGCATATAGACAATATTGCCAAGTTCTTTCGGGTTCGATATTTCCCCGATCTCGTCCAAACCTAAAAAGCTGTCATTGTAGCTATAAGCTGTATGTTCTAATGCATTGCCTGTTGAACGCCATGTTTTATGATGCCTTTCAGGATTTCCCCATACACTACAAGCGACATATAAAGCCGTAGTTTTGCCCCTAGATGATTGACCTTTGAAGTGTATGCCTGCACCTGTTTGTTGTTCCAATGGTGTAAGCAATTGCCCTGCAAAAGCTGAACACATAGCCACGACCAACTTAGAATGACTAGCAATAGGCATAGAAATATTGTTTTGCCATTGCTCAAGTGTTCCTTTGTTTTGGTAGCTACTCTCAACTCCCTGTGTAGTTTGATATACAACTAAATCACTCTTTTTATGCTGTCCGATCTGCTTATTCGGTAATACATAAACATCATCATGCCATCCAGCACGTTCCACACATAAAGCACGTTTAGCAGTTGGGTAGCTCATTAAGTAGCTTTGTAGCAAGTTTCTTGCTTTACCACTGGGAGCAATTACCACGCCTTGATTGGCTAAATCTTTTCTAAGCTCCACACCATCAGATTGGAAAAATTCCATAGATAAAGCTTGAGTATGTTTAACGCCATCAGCGTCATGCCATTCTAATAAGCGTCCCCATGCATTACTTGATGAATCTCTCGTTTGTGCCAATACATGAATAGGACTTGAAACATATTGCTTATATTCGTTGTCTTTTGACTGCTCGATGTAATACAAGCCATCATCTAAAAGATGAAATACACCATCACCATAACGGAATGGCTTAGCTAGATGACCTTTAGGTAGATTGGTCTTTTCGGGTAAAGCCTCTATAGCTTCCTCAATAAACGCCAGCACCTCACTTACACTTTCATGCTGGGTCAGTTCGATCTGAAATTCACTTACACCAATTTTTAAATACTGGCATAGCAGTCTAACTGCCGTGTTTTGCTCCAATGCTTTAAATGGCTCAAGGTGCATGTGTTCAATTCTGACAGGCAAATAAAGCTGCTTATAACCTGCCTGTGATAGCTGGTTAATAACAAACTGTATTTGTTCAAAATCATACGGCTTGAGTTCTGTTTTATGGTTGCTGCATAGGGTAGGCAGTAGCACCAATACAACGGCGTAGCCAGTCTGTGCGACCTTAAAGAATGCCTCCAGGCCATAAGTAATAATGACAGGCTGGGCATGGTCAAAATCGCCATACCTTGCAAAGCCTCTAGCCAATCCATCAGGCATGACGGCCACGCGCTGCCCATCCTGCATGACTGCACACTGTACAAGCTCCATTTGCCCATCATAGATAGGCATAATCAAAGGCTGTGCATAGGTAACGCCGTTTATATCCACATTGCCATCATCAACATAAATCGGCTGCTCAGGACTGCCAAAACGCTGTATTAATGGATGTGATGAATAAGCATCATTAAACGATACAAGCTGTGTGCATTCGTTTAAAATGTCATTGGGTGTTATTAGTTCTTTGGGGTGGTCATAATCAAGCATTGTGGCTACCCCCTTTCACATTCACCCAAGCATCACCGCTAAACACTTCTATGATGCAATCATCAATAGCAACTTTCGTTAGGGTTCCTAGCCAGTCGGTAGGCTTTGCCCCTTGCGACACTCCCACTCGTTCAAGTGAAAATACGTCAAGCATATTTATGCCTGCCTGTCTGCATAGCTTTTTATATTCGGTTAGCTTTGCAACTGGATAGCCGAAGCGGATTAAACCGCCTCCCATCTCATACGTTCCCATCATGCCTAAGCTATTGATTTGACCGTTCGGCAGTCGTACCGCTTTCTGTGCTGTTGGTTCAAAGTGCTGATTTTTAGAAAACCACAAAATAGGCTTTTCGTTTGGTGGTGTAGCTGTCTTTTTAGGGTCTAGGTAGCCGCTTTCTACAATCTGCTTAAACTTAGTGCCAGTGGTGTAGTGCCAAGCTAGTTTTGAAGTCTGCTTGTTCATACTTCACCCCCTTTCATCACATAATCTACCGCAACTTCTAATAATTCATTTAATGAGCTACAAGCTAGGGTTAATCCGTTTATAGCTGCTGCTGTATGCCCTTTTGCTAGGTTTAAATGCGCCAGTTCTTCAAGCGTGTATAAGATGCCAGTAGCAAGGCTAACAATCATTGATATATCTAGTATTGTTTTTGCGCTCGCGCTTTCAATATCCTCTAAGGCAGCACTTGCCAGCGTTTCGCATACTTCAAGCATCGCCTTTGCTTTGTCATCAGATATATCGTGCTGTTCATAGCTCACATATAAGCGAAGCAATGTACCTTCCAGTGATTCAATAATCACTTGAGAATTTTCTAAAAAGTTTTGAGCGGTTTTATTGATTTGTTTAGGCATGAGCTATGCCTCCTTTGAATTTTGAGATTTGAGAAGTTCACCAATATAAAACTGGTGAGAGGATTCACTCTCGGTTTCAAAGTAACCGCCCCACATATTGGGCATTGCTGCCTTATTTTGTGATGTCATCCCCTCATAGAGGGTATACAGCCTTGTTTGTGTAGCTGAAACACTTGCGCTTGATTCTTGTACGGCTTGAGAGGCTAAACAAAAATAAGGCACAAAAAAATCACTTTTACGATGTGAGGAATCGCTTTGAATTTTCGAGAGGTCTTTAGAGTAAACGGAACGGCTGCACGTTGCAAGAATTAAGCAAAACAAAACAAAACACATGCCTAAAAGTAGTCCCTTAAACATTTCAAAAAATAATTCTTTCATGCTGCCACCTCTACCAACTTGTCAAACAAGGTCTTTAAGCTGCCATAGTGAAAAATCACAACGTCCACCGCATCGGGATTCTTCATCAACTTTTCATGGGTTGCTAGAATCTCCAGCTCTGCACCGTCCACCGCATCAATTTCCACAAATACCATTGCATCATCATTCACTATTAAATGCGCCTCGGTTTCTGCGTCTTTCATTGGTCGATATGAAGCCAATACAAAATCTTTCATGCTGCCACCTGCTGAATAAGTTCATACCGTGCATGACGGCCAATACCTGAATTATTGCGCTCGTAGTGGGTCACAATGTCGTAACCTGCACACCGTAAACGCTGAATGATTGCGCTCAATCGGTAGCAGTTAAAAAGGTCGATAGCCTCGGCCTGGGAAATGGTTTTGCCTTGCTTGAGGTGTGCCAGGACTTGTTTTAATTGAGTGTTATTCATGTTTTGGCCTCACTGGATCGGGTTCACATTGGCATTAATCAAAACGCCATCAGTTGAAAGTCCAAGCTCTTCACGCTGCTGCATCATGTTTAAGAGGTTTGTTTCTGCTTCCTCAAACGTGATGCCGTGATGGTCTGCAATATCTTGCAAGTTATAGACTGGCTGGCCGTTGTCTAAGCATCCGCTTGGCTTCGGTAGATACTGTTCTGCCATCTTGTACGCTTCATCTTTCAAGTGCTGTGGAGAGAGTTCAAACGCAATCATAAAAGCCTGTATTGCAATCGGATGTTCTTCGCCGTACTGCTGCACCATTGCTTTGTAATGGTTCAATGCTTTGGAAAATTCAGGATAAATCATGTTAAGCCTCCATTGCTGCAAGGCTTTGCTTTTGGCTGTTATGCCACTCTACAAGCTCGGCATAGTCGAAATAGACTGGTGCTTGTTTGGTATCCCCTGTTTTGATTGGCCGTGGAAATGCTGTATCAGTACGCACGATATGGCGCAATGATTCACGGCTTATGTCCAGTAGCTCACAAGCGGTTTTGAATTGAACGCGGATTGGTTTGATAGTCATTTATGCACCTACATGGCTGAATATTATGTAGGCGCAGTATGTTGTTGTTGATTGCTTTGTGTACGGCTGCTAGTAGAGTTACCTATCAGCTAGTAAAATGACCTTTCTGCTAGTAGAGCGGTCATTTATTCGGTTAGTGATTTCAGTAACCAATTTTTTAGAATCTAATTCAATCGCAGCATCAGGATTTTTTAAGTAAAACTCTTTAATAAAATACTTTGCGCATTCGGCTTTTGATTTCCATTTTCTACTTTGAAATAAAGCAAATACCTCATCAAAAATAGGGGTCATTTTTTCTCGGTATTTTTCTGCTCTAGCAAGACCGCCTGTTGATGCAAATGAGCGGATTTGGCGCTTGTCTTTTTCTTTAAAAGAATATCTCAAATCATTTTTTTTCTTATTTATTTCACTGGAAAAATCCTGCAATATTCTAGTAAAGCTAAGAGAGTTAGCTAGACTTTCAAAAATCTTATTTATAGTGCAAAATTTCCAAAAAACCCCAATAATACTATTTAAGTCTAAAAAAATTTTAGTAAAATCAAATAATTTCTCACTTTCATTAATTATTATTTTAAAGTCTTTTGAGAATTCTTTTTCAAATCTCTTTTGGTACTCTGTAAACTTATCTTCGTTAAAAACATGATTTAATCTATCAGATGGGCTAATTTTTGAAGTGTAATTTATTAAATAATTTGTTAGATACAAGGGCTTTAAGCTTATTGAATTTTCAATATTTTTAAGCTTAATAATATTAGAATATGTTAGGTTGTCTACTATGTGCTTTAAGTGATTAAATGTTGTTGTAAATTCATTTTCGTTATTAAGTTCATAAATTTCCATACTATCAAAGTGTATATCTTGGCATTTATTACTATATATATTAATTAGCTCATCCATTACTTTTTTATCTAACAAGCTAATTGACTGTTTAGGCTTAATAATTTTAGGTAATTTTGCTTTCTCATGTTTGCCTGGTGCATAAATACCAGTATGCACATCTATAAAACCAAGCATATCTGAACGAATTTGATTAAATAAATTTTCATTATATTCAATTATATATTCATTTTTAGCCATCTACATATGCCTCCCACAGCACCCCAAAAAAAGCTGCTAGGTAAACAAGTTGGGTACTTGCTTGTCGGCTGGCCTGCCTATACCTAGCAAAACAAATATAATCTATATTTACCTATATTTGTGCATTTAGTGGCTAGTAGTGCGACAAGTCTTGTCACTTAGCCTTTTTAAATTGAATAATGCTCTGATCCGCAATTTCTTCTAAATGGTTCGCATACCATTGCATCATGCTTGCTCTGTCATCTAAATATTGAGCCTTGTTATATACACCTGCCACGCCGTCCTTTACGTGTGCCAGTGCTGCTTCAATATGACGTTCATCAAAACCACGATTGTTTAATAAGGTGCTGGCAATGTGCCTAAATCCATGCGGTGTCTGTCTGCCCTCATACCCCATGCGACGCAAGGCCATAATAAAAACAGTGTCCGACTTCGGTTTACTCTTATCTGATCTGCTCGGAAATAAATAATCTGAATTAGTTTGGTAGGTCTGCAACTCTTTTAATATTGCTAATGCTTGAGTAGATAAAGGAACGATATGCTCACGGCGTTTCTTCATACGCTCGGCTGGTATATTCCACACCCCTTGATCTAGGTCGAACTCCTGCCACTTGGCTTCTCTTAGCTCGGTAGGTCGGCAGAACAACATAGCTAAAAGCTGCAATCCCATCCGAACGTCCATAGTTGGATAATTATTGATTGCTCTAAGTAGTGCTGGTAGTTCCTGTTCACTCACATGGGACATATTTTGCTTAATACCTTGCTGTAGGAACTTTTGCAGCCCCTCCAGTGGGTTGTAATCAATACGGCCTGTCACCTTTGCAAAATCGTATATATCGCGACACATAGCCCGAACTCGATTTACTTGTTCATAGATTCCCTGCTTTTGTTGAATACCTTTTAAATGATTCATCCATTCAATCGGCTTTATGCTGGTGTACAAGCGTTTCCCAAAAATCGGGAATATATGTTTTTCTAATGCACCCTTATTTCGGGTCATGGTGTCCTGTACCCAAGTATTTGCTTTTGTGTCTAGCCATTCACGAGCCAATACTTCAAAGGTGGCATTATTCTGCTCAAGCTCTTTGCGCTTGCGTTCCTGTTTGGTAATGATTGGATTATCGCCGTGCGAAATGTCTTGAACTATCTCAGATGCTTTTTTTCTTGCACCCTTACCCGATAATTCAGGATAAGTACCTATTCCAAGCCATGACCATTTACCATCAGCTTTTTTATATCTGAATAACCATGCTTTTTTACCATCAGGCTTTACACGGAAATATAAGCCGTCACCGTCCAGCTCCCTATATTCTTTCGCTTCGGGTTCAAGGTTAGCCAGTACGGTATCTGATAACGGTCTACGTTTAATTTCTGTTCTTTTCATGGCTTGTACACCAACGGATTCAATAAATCTTGCAATGTACAAGACAGTGTACACGGTGCATGTACACTGTAGCTAGTTATATTTAGTTATGTTTAGGCAAGAAAAAAGGCTCAATCCCTTTAGAATCAAGCCTTTATCTTTTAAAACTTGGCATATTCTGCCATGTTTTGTTGGGTATTTGGTGGAGATGGCGGGAGTTGAACCCGCGTCCGCCAGCACTACGCTCGAGAATACTACATGCTTAGATATCGTCTATTGATTTAGCTCTTTGTGACCCGACGAACAGGGTACAAATCGCGATCCTTTAAGATTTAGTATAAGACCCCAAGGCTTGATCTTATACGGACTTGTGTGCGTTCGCTTCAGTCGGGACCCCTAACCACAAGTATTCAGGGATGCGGACAAGCTGCCCTTAGGCAGCTAGAGCGTAAGTTTCGTCGTTTGCGACTAAAATATGCAAATTTGATTTACGAGAGAAAATGCGCTCTCGACATGCATCTATGAGTTTCATCACCAGCGTCGAAGCCAGAAACATCCCCAAAGTAAGAACAATCATAGCATAACTGATAAAAAATACGATGTATTTTCTACACATTTACACTTTTGAATGCGCTTAATTACATAATTGCGCTAATATTTTCATTTTCAAGGCTTAACAAAGAAAAATTATGAGCTTTTTATTAGCGCTCGATCAAGGAACGACATCTAGCCGCGCCATTATTTTTAATGAACACGGTCAAATTCAAGCGACGGCTCAACGTGAAACCCACATTCGAACACCACATTCAGGTTGGGTCGAGCAAGATGCACAAGAAATTTGGAGTACGCAAATTGCTGTTGTGCAACAAGCATTGGCATCTGCACGTATACTTGCCAAAGACATTAAAGCCATAGGTTTAACCAACCAACGTGAAACCACCGTCGTGTGGGACAAACGGAGTGGACAACCCCTTGCCCCTGCAATTGTCTGGCAAGACCGTCGTGCCACTGAATGGTGTAATCAACTGACGCAACAAAACCTAAATGACATCATTCATAGAAAAACTGGTTTACGTATAGACCCATACTTCAGTGCGGGAAAATTGGTCTGGTTACTCGAACACGTTCAGGGTTTACGAGAACTGGCACAGCAAGGTCATGTAGCTTTTGGAACAATTGATAGTTGGTTGGTGTGGAATCTCACCCAAGGTGCGCAACATGTGATTGAAGCCAGTAATGCTTCTCGCACCATGCTAATGAACTTACAGCAGCAAACGTGGGATGAAGAACTTTTAGCATTATTCGATATCCCCTTATCGGTACTCCCAAAAATCATCAGTTCAGATGAATACGTTGCAGATACCGCCACCGGTCTGCTTGGCGCAAATATTCCAATTACTGGCATTTTAGGTGATCAACAATCTGCACTATTTGGTCAATCTTGTTTTGAAGCCGGTACAGCCAAAAATACCTACGGTACAGGCTGTTTCATGTTGTTTAATACCGGCACTAAAGTTCAATATAGTCAAAATAAACTACTCTCGACATTGGCGTGGAAAGCACAAAACCAGACCCATTATGCACTCGAAGGCAGTGTCTTTATGGCGGGTGCAATTGTGCAATGGCTACGTGATGGCTTGGGAATTATTCAAAAAAGCAGTGATGTAGAACGCTTAGCTTGTCAGGTTGAACATACCGATGGCGTGGTATTGGTTCCGGCATTTACAGGTCTAGGTGCGCCGCATTGGGACAGCGATGCACGTGCTCTAATCTGCGGCATGTCGCGTGGGACCAATAAATCCCACATTGCCCGTGCAGCCCTTGAGTCCATCGCCTTTCAAGTTTCGGATGTTCTGACCGCGATGCAATCTGACTTGTCTAGCCCGTTGAAAGAATTACGAGTCGATGGTGGTGCCAGCAGCAATGATGTGTTGATGCAATTCCAGGCCGATATTTTAAATGTACCCGTGCTAAGACCTAAACTGTTAGAGTCAACTGCATGGGGTGCTGCGGCAATAGCAGGGCTAAAAGCTGGTGTCTTTTCAAATCTCAATGAAATTGCTGCGTCATGGCAATTGGAACGTGCATTTGAACCGAAAATGCAAAGCGATCAACGTGAATACCATTTACAGCAATGGCAATCAGCCTTGAAACGGGCACGTTCAGATCTTTAACGACACAAAAATTATTCGTTAAATAAGCATTCGATAAGACAACTGATGCAATAAAAAACCGCTTTAACAAGCGGTTTTTTGGGGGCTTTCTTAGTGCTTCGCAGACACATTTTTAATGCGCATGCCCGCCACCTACGCCCGCTTTAGGTCGTGGGCACAGCCAAATAATCATCGCAGCAAAAATAAATATCCCTGCCAAGACTAAAAACACATGATTGGCTGAAAGTGTTAAGGCTTCTTTATCCACCAAACTAGAAATATAACCTAATGCTGCTTCGGAACTCATCCCTGTATTCACCAAAGTGTTCTGTACTTCAGTGACATGTAAACTACTCACCATTTCACTACGCGCCACTTTGGTGTGATCATCCCAAATGGTAACAGCAATCGATGCGCCAATAGCCCCTGCCATGGTCCGTAAGAAGTTCATTAAACCCGCAGCTGATGCCATGTCTTGTGGCAGTACAGATGCTAAAGCCATATTGGACAAAGGAATAAAGAAAAATGGCACGGCAAAACCTTGTAATATCTGCGGTAAAGCCAAGGCCATAAAGTCTGCATCCGTGGTCCAAAAGGCACGCATGAGCGTCACCCCACCTAGGATGCTTAAACCAAAGCTGGCTAAGGCACGTTGATCATATTTGGTTGCCAATTTTGCCACAATTGGTGACATGGTCAGACTTCCCACGCCCATAGTCGCGGTTAAATAACCAGCCCACGTTGCGGTATAACCCAAGTTAATCTGCAACCACTGCGGAATCAGGACAATACTGCCGAAGAATGCACCAAAGCCAAAGGCTAAAGCCAATACCGAAATGGTAAAACTTCGATATTTAAACAACAAAATATTCACCACAGGATGCCGCTCTGTCAGCTCCCAAATGGTAAAAACAATCAAACCGACAAAGGCTGTGAGTGCTAAGACCACAATAAATGGACTGTTAAACCAATCGCGTTCATGCCCTAAGTCAAGCATCAGCTGTAAAGCACCAATCCACAGCACCAATAACAACAATCCGCCACGATCAATTTTCAATTTCTGTGTTGGGGTTTCAGCTGTTTTGAGCAAGCGCATAGCCGCAATGGCACAACCAATTCCAACGGGAATATTGATAAAGAAAATCCAATGCCACGACATATTGTCACTAATCGTACCGCCTAAAATCGGCCCTAGAATTGGCCCGACTACAGTAGTCATAGCCCACATGCCCATAGCTTGCGATTGCTTTTCAGGTGGGAAAATACGCATTAATAAGGTTTGACTAAGCGGCATAATCGGGCCGCCAAATAAACCTTGCCCAATTCGGCAAAATACCAACATTTCCAAGCTTGTGGATAAACCACACAAAATAGAAAATAGCGTAAAGCCAAACAGACTGATGACGAAGACACGTACAGAGCCAAAACGCGCTGCCAACCAACCAGTTAAAGGTACACAAATGGCTTCTGCAACAGCGTAAGAGGTAATGACCCATGTACCTTGCGAAGCAGACACGGCAAGGCTACCGGTAATATGCGGAACAGAGACATTGGCAATGGTCATGTCCAGCACGACCATAAAGTTGGCCAATGCCAAGACCAAAGCAGCAAGAATCAGGCGACCACCTTTCAGGTCAGTCATTTGCATAGGCTGATTCATAAGCAACTACTTCGATTTTAAATCAATCGTCGCTTCCATTGACAGTCCCACACGTAGCGGATGTTCTGCCAACTCTTTGGGATCCAAACGAATCCGTACAGGTAAGCGCTGAACCACTTTAATCCAGTTACCTGTTGCATTCTGCGCAGGAATCAAAGCAAAAGCTGAACCTGTACCACCCGAAAAACCCGTCACTGTGCCCTTAAATTTGACTTTGTCACCATACAGATCTGACGTAAGCTCAACTTTTTGACCCGGTTTGACACCCGCCAATTGGCTTTCTTTAAAGTTAGCATCCACATAAAGCTGAGTCACAGGTACTACCATTAACAGCGTGGTTCCCGGTGCAATGCGTTGACCAACTTGAATATTGCGACGCGTCACCACCCCATCAAATGGCGCTTTAATTTGGGTACGTTCTAAGTCCAATTGCGCTTGTTGTACGCGTGCTTGTGCAACTAGAACATCTGGCGTTGAATTTTCATTGCTGTCTTGAATCAGTGCATCATTGGCTGCTTTATTGCTTTGCGCAGCCTTTTGACTAGATTTCGCTTGTGCAAGACCTGCCTGCGCGACATCCAAACCAGCTTTTGCGGTATTAACTGCACTTTGCGCGGTACTGAGTTCTTCTTTAGAAATTGCACCAGAAGCCGCCAATTGTTGACGACGTTGCAATTCATCTTGAGCCTTGCCCAAATCTGCCTGTGCTTTAGCCACCTGTGCTTCTGCACTATGTATAGCATCATCACTGACAAAAATTTGCGAGTTTAAAGAGCTGCTGTTGGCTGCAGTTTGCTTATATTGACGTTTGGCTTTGAGCAATTCAGCTTGTGCTTGTGCTAAAGCAATTTCTGCATCACGTGCATCAATGCGAACCAGCACATCACCTTTTTTGACTTGCTGTGTATCACTAACCAACACGTCAGCCACTTGCCCTGTCACCATTGAAGTTACAGATGCAGTTTCAGCACCAACATAGGCATTGTCCGTACTGACTGAATGATTAAAAAATACAGACCAGATCAGATAAATCACCAAAGCAATCACAATCAATATAGCCACGATACCGAGGCCTTTTTTTCTGCGTGCTTTAAGTTCCTGATCGGAAGGTTGATCTGACTGCGTTGTTTCTGGCAGCGTACTTAAGGTATCTGTCATAGATTTATCCTAAATCCAGCGGACTTGGTCATGGCATCATCGCACTCTGACTAATCACAGCGATCAATCAAAGCACCGTTAGACATTACTGTCAGATCATGGTGTCGATGAGAAAGTCTTTCTTCTTTAAATTTCCGGCATTTTAAGGCTAAAAAATCATATTTTGAGAATGGAAAATGTAACTGGTCAGTCTTTTTTTATTGGGCCACAACTTATTTTCATCAATTGCAGCCCAATCTAAACGATCATTTTTATAATTATTATAGATTTAGCTTAATACCTGCTTAAGCCAATCACTTAGTAAGCATATGAGGCTATCGCAGTTGCAATCGCCTTACCTTCGTCATTCAGCATGGTCATGCGCATAGTGCACCCCTTACGCCCTAAACGTAAAGTTTCGGCACGAGCTACAAAATACTGCCCACGACCAGGTGCTAGATAGTCCACACGCATGTCGACGGTCGCTAAACGGGATACTTTTTTACTGGTTTCTGCTAAATCTTCAGCTGTGGCCTTTTTATACAATTCAGCCATCGCTGAAATACCACCAATGCTATCAAGTAAGGTCGCAGCAACACCCCCATGTAAAATTTGGAATGCCACATTGCCGATTAAATTACTCGCCATATCGACACGTGCTTCGATTTGACCATCAGTTACACTCATCTTCATTGCATTATGGACAAAGAAAGGTGAACTGTTAAAAGCTTGAGCAATGCCTTCTAATAAGGTGTTGATTTCAATATTCGAGTTTAAATCAATATTGCCGGTCCAATTTTTAGTTACATCTGTCATAGCCTACTCGAATTACTGTCATTGAATAAAAAAATGAATCTTGGTGCGCCAAACCGAAATTATGCGTCTACAATAGTTTAAGTTTAATACTGATCAATGAGATTGTTATGACCTATACGTTCAATCGTCCAGCTTTTCCTGCCACTCGCATGCGCCGCATCCGTAAAAATGACCAGCTTCGTGCCATGGTACGTGAGACCCAACTGACGACTGACCACCTCATTTATCCAGTATTTGTTTTGCCAGGCCAAAACCAGACACAAGACATTCCAAGCATGCCAAACGTTCAACGTTTATCTGGCGATCTTTTATTAAAAAAAGCAGAACGTTTACTGGAGTTGGGTGTATCTAAACTCGCACTGTTCCCTGTGACACCTCAAGAGGACAAAAGCTTAACTGCTGAAGCTGCGTGGCGTGAAGATGGCTTAGTCCAAAGTACAATACGCTTACTGAAAAAAGAATTGCCTGAAATGGTGTTAATTAGTGATGGTGCATTAGATCCATATACCACTCATGGTCAAGACGGCATTATTGATGACACAGGTTATGTGTTAAATGATGAAACTGTTGAATGTTTAATTAAACAAGCGTTAAGCCATGCAGACGCAGGTGTCGATGTTATTGCACCGAGCGACATGATGGATGGTCGTATTGGCGCAATTCGCTCCGCACTTGAAGCCAATGGTCACATCTACACCAACATCATGGCCTATTCTGCAAAATATGCATCAAGTTTCTACGGCCCATTCCGAGATGCAGTCGGTTCATCAAGTAACCTAAAAGGCGGCAATAAATACAATTACCAAATGGATATCGGCAACCGTGCTGAAGCCCTGCATGAAATTGCCTTAGATATTCAAGAAGGCGCAGATATGGTGATTGTAAAACCGGGTATGCCATATCTAGACATCGTACGAGAAGTAAAAGATAACTTCGGTGTTCCTACTTTTGTTTATCAAGTCAGTGGTGAATATGCCATGTTGGCTGGCGCAATCCAAAATGGTTGGTTATCAGATAGCGTGATTATTGAATCATTGATGAGCTGCCGCCGCGCAGGTGCCGATGGTATTTGGACGTACTTCGCTGAAGAAGCCGCACTCAAACTCAAAGACATGAAATAAAGTCAGAACCAGCCTTCCTGTTTCAAAACAGGGAGGCTTTTTTATTGTTGAGCCTTTTACAGCTGTGAACCATTTTAGTTTTATAAAATTCTTCATTATTGACTCAGCATCATGGATGATGGCTAAGCTATCTTTTTAGCCTTTAAATATTCTCTCAGATTAAATCGGTATATCAGCAATGCATATTGCCATTATTGGGGCGGGTGTCAGCGGTTTACTCACCGCATTGGAGTTGGTGGAACGGGGTTGCACCGTAACGCTTTTCGATCAACAGCAAACAGGTTTGGCAGCATCATGGGCTGGTGGCGGCATTTTATCGCCAATGTATCCGTGGCGTTATCCGCTGGAAGTGAATGCCCTTGCCCGTTATGGTAAGCAAGGCTACCTTAAATGGAATGAAAAATTAAAACCTGTTACAGGCATTGATTTTGAAATTCATGAAACTGGCATGCTAATCTTTGATGAAGATGATTTTGAAATTGGTTTGGATTATGCACATCAGCATTTAGACCCGATGCAACAGGCTGAATATTTACAGCATGAACAAATTGAACAGATTAACTCCTTAGTATCAACCCAACTTCAACACGCAATATATTTTCCTCAACTTGCCAATGTCCGTAATCCCCGCCTATTACAATCGTTGAAGGTGTATTTACAGCAGCATCCCAATGTGATCATTCATGAGCATTGCCCTGTTACTGATTTAAATACACAGCAACAGCGATTAGTCTCGATTCGGACTGCTGATGGTCAACAACACTTCGCAGATCAATATGTACTGGCAACAGGTGCTTGGTCAGCGAAATGGAGCAAACAATTAGAAATCGAGATTCCAGTACAACCTGTTCAGGGACAAATGCTGCTGTTTAAAACTCCAATAGATTGGCTCCCTACGATGTGCATGAACAAGGTGATGTATCTCATTCCACGGCAGGATGGACACGTTGTTTGTGGCTCAAGTATGCGCCAATGTGGTTTTGACACCCAAACCACAAACGAGACCTTACAGCATATTCAACAAGCGTGCTTTGAAATGGTACCTGAACTGGCGAAATTCCCCATTGTAAAATCATGGGCAGGTTTACGCCCTTCCTCCCCAGAAGGCATTCCTTATATTGGTCAAATACCACAGTTTGACAATCTATGGGCAAACTTTGGTCATTTTAGAAATGGTTTATGCATGGGACCTGCTTCTGCTCAATTATTGGCGGAACTCATAATGGGTCAAACACCAAGCTTCAATGCAGAAGATTACAGTCCACAGCGACTGTATGAGGATGCGATCGCATTGTATAAATAAAGTTCCTTTCTAAACATTCGAAAACTTAAGCAACGAGAAATAGAGTAAGTAAAATGAGTCATTGCCATAAATTAAAACTGGCAATGACTTATTCCAACAATAAAACTATGTCCCCAGTATGTCCTGAAGCGCTTGTTTTAAAGTTGGAAATTTAAATTCAAAACCTTGCGCTAATAAGGCACTTGCCTTCACAAACTGACCATTAAGTATTAATTGAGCTTGCTCACCAAGCAATATTTTAAAAATAACACTCGGCATATTAAACATTGGTTTTTTATTTAACTGACGTGCAGCAACAATTGAAAAATCTGCTTGTGTGGTACGTTCAGGCGCGACTACGTTATAAACTGCTTGTCGCACATTTACTGTGTTCTCAGTTTGTAAAACAGAAAGATCTGCTTGTTTCATTAAATAGAAAATAGCGCGAATGGCATCCTGTATATGAACCCAAACCAGTGGCTGACGTCCATGACCGATTTTACTGACCAAGTTCATCTGAATCGGTCTAAGCATTTGTGGCAAAATACCCCCACCTGCGGCCAACACTACACCCAAGCGAATAATTTGGGTATTTTGTTCAGGATATAATGCCGTCACATGCTCCCAACGTTGGCATAATTCGGACATAAATATTGCTTGCGCTGGACTTTGTTCATCACAGGCAGATGACCACATTTGGGTTTCATCAATACCGTAATAGCCCACGGCAGAACCAGAAATAATACACTTCGGAAAAATTTTACGTTGATGTAAATATTCATACAGCAATTCCGTAGTATTCACTCTACTCTCTATCAACTGCTGCTTACGCGTTGCTGTCCAACGCCCTTGCCCGATGCTTTCTCCAGCCAAATTAATTACATAATCAATGCGATCATGCTTCATTTCATCAAAACTTTGTACCCAAGTTAAATGAGGCGATTTTGATACCCGTCCAGCCTTACGACTCAGACTAATCACTTTAAAATCTTGTGCTAAAAGTTCTTTAATTAAATGAGTACCAATAAAACCACTACCACCCGTCAGTAGTACAGTTGCTTGATGCATAATCTATTCTTATTCGCTTAGGTAAACGTTATCTATAGAGGATGACAAGCGAATGATCAAGCATTAAGCACCAAACTTTTGCGATGCCATACGCTTGGCAAGTGGACCATAAAACCAATAGGTTAATAAATACAATGGGATAGCCATCAATAAAAACATAATGACAATAATGCTAATAAATTGGGCATTTTGTAGGTACAGCATTAAATTTTGCCAAATTTCAGGATCATTTCGTGAGAAAATCGCCACGCCTAAAACTAAAAAGGCAAAATTATAAAACCAAAAAATTAAGGTAAATCCTAGCGTAAACTTTTTACGTTCAGTTTGATTCGGTGCACGTTTATTTTTTTTAAGGAAGCGAAACAGAATTAAAACCATCGCCACCAAATAAGGGACAACAGTTAATACACCACCAACACCTTGTGGCAATAATGCAGCCAATACACCACAAATACAGGTCATCACAAAACAAATGATAAAAAATATGAAAAAATAGCGAGTTAAAGACACCATTGCGATGACCTAAGAATAAATTTACCCCTATTATAAAAAAAAATCATTTTTTTTTCATTTCTGTGTCAACCAATCCGTAAACGGCTGCGTTATATAGGGTACAAGGTCTGTAGCAACCGATGATTTGGACGGCATCCACAATGTTTCGGTGACCTTTTACTTAAAGCAATAAGCTTCATTTTGAACTTTACTGATGAACAGCAGACATCAATTCAGTTCAAAATAAATTTTTTGACCGGCGATTTCACCATCACTCGAATCGTCGGTCTTTTATTTTCTACTGTCTTTATTTTAACACTTAATTTTATAAGAAAAAAAAAACAGCCGATGAATATATCGACTGCGTTTTACGCTTTTATTTTTGGAAATTTATTTTTAACAATTAAGCCGCAATATAACGGTTTCGTCCTTGCTTCTTGGCTTGATAAAGATTTTTATCAACCTCATCAAGGAACTGCATTCGATTATCTCGCTCCGTAGGTATAATGGTTTTCACTCCAATACTTAAAGTTACTAAGTCCGACACTGCTGAAGCTTTATGGGGTAAACGTGCCATTTTAACTGTATCCATAATTTTCTGTGCCATGAGTGCCGCAGATGCTTCATTGGTTTCAGGTAAAATCCAAATAAATTCTTCGCCACCATAACGCGCCACTAAATCACGTGGACGTGAACCACAAGACTCTAGGCTTCTGGCGATTTGACGTAGACAGGCATCACCAATCACATGCCCATTACAATCATTGTATTGTTTGAAATAATCTAAATCCATCAAGATTAAACTTAACGGTTTCTGTACACGAATTGCATTAAGCCATTCGCGTTGATAAATATCATCAAATAAACGACGGTTTGCAATTCCCGTTAGACCATCTTTATACGAATATTCTTCGAGCTGACGTTGCATTTTCTGTAATTGTTCTTCTTGTTTCTTTCGTTCCGAAATATCGAACATGAAGCCAACTAAACAATCGACATCACCATTTGCCTTACGTACCACATGGACTACATCACGAATCCAAGTGTAGCTTCCATCTTCTTTAAGCGCACGATAATCGGCCTCATGGTCAATGCCAGCCATCGATTGCGATACACAAAAATTCACGACATATTCGCGATCATCTTCGTGCATCCGCGTCGCCCAATCTTCCACCGTTTTCCAACTGTTTTGCTTCCACCCCAAAAGCTTTTCAATTTGTGGACCAATATAGCTGAACGTTTTAGTATCCCAATCAATACACCATGGAATGGCTAAAGTAGATTCAAGCAGCGTTTTATACACCATACTACTGGCAAGTTTTTCTTCATCAAACGGATTATTTGGCATACATATGCTCCACGTTTCCCCAAGCAGGTCGAATCAACCTAACTCTCCATACAAGCACTGATATACAGGATACCCACAAAAAATGATATTCCTAGTTCTTGGTATTTTTTAAGCTATTTAAAGATTCAACTATTCTAAAGTGAATACTGATTCGCTTATTTTTATAAAAACAAGTATTTATACCAATGAATCAACTCTGTTATTTTGAAATCCAATCCTCAAATCCTGCTCGGGAAATCAGTTTTTATCAATATGTTTTTGCTTGGACCTTTACTGAAGTCAAAGGGTTACCAATCCAATATTATCAAATTGAAACGCAAGGAATTCACGGTGGCTTATTAGAACCTCCTGCAGCGACACCACCAACGCATTGTGGCACCAATGCCTTTACCTGTAGTTTTGAAGTTGAAGATTTCGACCAAATCGCTGAGAGAATTTTGGCGCAAGGTGGTCAAATTGCCATGGAAAAATTTGCGATAGCTGGACAATGCTGGCAAGGCTATTTTTTAGACCCAGACCACAATACCTTTGGCCTCGTGCAAGTCGATCCAAATGCACAGTAACACAGTTACCGCTTGGTTTAGATTTGGGGCGTTGTAACAGTCGAGAATGACTTAGTTTGACGTATGAATGATTAATCGCCCTCGAAAAAGTGATCATCTGTGATACTTTAGAGCCCAATCAATTTTTTTGATTTTTGGGGGCTTGCATGACTGTTCGTTTTTTTCATACTTCAGATTGGCATTTGGGACAATTTTTCTATAACCATTCGCGTGACTACGAACATGAACAGTTTCTCAATTGGCTGCTTGAACAAATAGCACAAAAACAACCACATGCCCTGCTGATAGCAGGCGATGTTTTTGATGTCATCAATCCCGCTTCCAGAGCACAAAAACAACTCTATCAATTTTTAGCAGATGCACATGATCGCGCGCCACACATGCAAACCCTAATGATCGCGGGTAACCATGACTCGGGTTATCGTATTGAACAGGTTGAGCCATTATTAGAAAAATATCAGGCCAAAGCTGTAGGCGTAGTACATAAGAACGCCCAAGGACAGCTCGACTTAGACCGATTGCTGGTGCCTATTTATGATGAACAAAAAAATATTGTGGCATGGTGCCTAACTTTACCTTTTTTACGTGCTGCAGAGATCACCGGATTTAATGAGCAAACCACAAATAGTCAAAATGCCATTGCCTATGTTCATCAGCAATTAATTGCAGAAGCCAATGCACGCAAAACACCAGATCAGGCTTTAATTTTAATGTCGCATGCTCACATGCAAGGCGGAGAAACCTCAGACTCTGAACGCCCCATTATTATTGGCAATGAAGAAGCACTTTCAACTGCAATGTTTGATGATGTGATTGACTATGTAGCACTTGGACATTTGCATAAACCGCAAAAAGTCGGACAAGCCCATATCCGTTATAGTGGCTCACCGATTCCCCTGTCGTTTAGTGAAATTAGTTATAAACACCAAGTGCTTGAGATCAGTATTGACCCGACTCAAAAGGATGAATCGCGCTTTCAAATGCAATCTTTAGCAATTCCGCGCAGTGTGCAATTGCATCGTATCAAAGGCACCATTGCTGAGGTTTTGGCACAATTATCTGCATTAACCAGCGGTGAAATTGAAGAGATTGACCAACGTGAATATGTCGAGATTGAATATCATACCGACACGCCCCCTGCACCCAATTTACGTCAGCAATTTGAAGATGCTTTAGCGCCAAACCGTTATCGTCTCGTACGGATTAGTCGTCGTTATTTAAATACAGATGTAAATGATTCGAAGCAAGCTGCAATTAACCTTGATCCGCCTACACCAGAACAACTATTTCAAAATCTTTGGGAAAAACAAGGGTACGGTGCTGATGATACCGTAATGAAAGATTTTTTAAGTTTGGTGGATGAAGCACAAAAATCACTTGAAGATGATGCGAACGCTTAAGGAATTGCCATGAAAATTTTATCGATCCGTATAAAAAACTTAGCATCTTTAGCGGGTGAGCATTTTATTGATTTTGAATCTGAGCCATTAGCCAGTGCAGGTTTAGTCGCAATTATTGGCAAAACAGGCGCAGGTAAATCGACCATTTTAGATGCCATGTGTTTGGCATTATTTAATAAAGTCCCACGTTTAAAAGACAGTGATGGCAAACTCATCGATGTAGATGGTTCAGAGCTGCCGACCAACTCACCGCAAACAGTATTACGCCGTGGTACAGGTCAAGGCTTTGCTGAGCTCAGCTTTATTGCTCAAGACCAAAAAGTCTATTCTGCACGTTGGGAAATTAAACGTGCCCGTGAAAACCCAAATGGCAAATTACAAAGCGTACAGCGTTCACTGAAATGCTTAACAGATGGCAGTGTCGTTGCGGATAAAACTAAAGCGGTTGAGAGCCAAATTTTACGTATTACCCAGCTCAGTTTTGAGCAATTCACCCGTGCCGTTTTACTGGCTCAGTCAGAAGTGACCGCTTTTTTAAAAGCACGAGATAATGAACGTGGCGAGCTATTGGAATATCTGACCAATTCCAGTATTTTCGGGAAAATTGGTCAATTGGCCTTTGAAAAAACCAAAGAGATTGCTATCCAGCGTAAAGGGTTAGAACAAGCCTGTGGAATAGTTCAAAAAGATATGCTTTCGATTGAAGATTACGCTCAATTGAATACTCAATTTGAAACTGTAAATATTGAATTCCAAACTCTTGACCTAGAACAACAAAAGCTTCAAAAACAACAACAATGGTTTGAGCAAAAGCAAAAGTATGAAACCGAAGCTCAAACACATCAGCAACAGCTGAATATTCAACAGCAACAACTCGATGCGCTTGCACCAGAAAAAGCTCAACTCAGCCAGCTTGAACGCTTTGCTGCGATCCGTACCAGTGTGCAACAACACAAAAGCATTCAGAGCGAAATTGAACAATTAAAAACGCCACTGCAAAAAGCCCAACACGATTTTAATCATGTTGAACAACAATATAACGCTGAAAAATTGGTTTTTGAAAAGATTGAAGCTGAGCAAAAACAGCATACTCAATTTGAAATTCAGCATCAGGATGCTATTAAATTAATCCGTGAACGCATTGCTGAACGTCTAGTTTTAGTGGATCAATTACGCAAAGCCCAAAGTGATTTTAAAGAGATTGAAAATCAACTTAGTCCACATTTAAATCATGAAAATCAACTTAAGCTTCAACTTGAACAACTCAAAAACAATATTGCACAGCATACGGCGCAATTAGAGCATTCAAAGCATTTTACATCTATTGACGATGGCCTCTCCGCGCATCTTGCTCAACTGCAACACTTTATTCAAAGTTATGCAGAATTTGAAAAGACGTATGGCGATGTGCAACAAGCCAATACCCAATGCAAAGCTCAACAAAAACAGCTTGATGAATTAACACTACAGTTTGGCCAAGATGAAGTACTAAATCAAAAAATCACCTCACTTCGAAATGAGCGTGAGCAGTTACTCCAGCAATTAAGTCAGCTCAAAATCATTCAGCCACAATGGCAAAATTTCAAACATATTGATGCAGATCAACGCCAATTAACTGCGTCGTATAACACTTTAACTCAACAAATTTTAGAGCATCAAGCTACCTTCGATCTTGCAGAAAAGCATTATCAGCAACAAAAAACTGCACGTGAACAACTGCAAAAAATCTTGCAACAGCAGCGCTTACTCAATACCGAAAATATTGAAAAGCTCAGATCAGAGCTGATTGATGGTGAAGCATGTTTAGTCTGTGGAAGTACGCATCATCCTTATGCAGAACAAACCAATTTTTCTGATGACTTACTCAAGTTACAAGAACAGCAAGAGCAACAAGCACTGGCGTCTGAAAAGCTTGCATTTGATACCTGTCAGAAACAACAAACAGCGTTAACAGAACTCCGAGCTACTTTAAATGCCAATGAGCAACGCCGTGCAAACCTCAGCCTTCAACAGCAAGCCTTACAAGCTGAACTGGAATCACAGCTTACATCACTGAATATCAACTTCGATTTTTCTGAAGCGCACGATGAACTTACACAGCTTCTTGAAACGCAAAATCTTACGATGCTACAAGTCCAAGAACAGCTTGAAGACACTTTAGCCTCTCATATAAAAGTACAGACACTGCGTCAAACACTGGCAGCTTCTATTCAGCACACCACACAGCATTTATCCAAAGTGCAACAGGCTGAAAATAACATTCAGCATATCCTCAGCCTGCTTAATGATTCAGAAAAGCAAGACTGGCAACAAGCGACATTAAATACAGCAGAACAGATCTATCACGGCTTACAACAACGCCAACAAACGCTAAAAAAATTGAATAATTTGACGGCGCAATACAATCAAGCCCATCAACAATTCGAGCAATGTATACAGCAAGTTAAATTCAGTCAGGAGAAAATCCAATCGGCTAACAAGGCCATTGAAGCACTGAAAATTTCAGGTAAAAAGAATACGGATATTGCGATTCAAGCCATTTTGCATATGACACAAATCACAGTTGAAAAACCACATGAGTGGTTAGCCGAATTTGAGCAAAAAAGTTTGCAACTTAAAAATAAAATTGAACTTGCTCGCCAGCAATTCAATCAAGTGCGCCAATCTTTTGATAACGCACAAAGCTTATTGGACAAATGCCTCACAGAAAATACGCAGCTACACAAGCAGGCTGAGCACAGCAATGTTCAGATTCAACAGTGGCTTGAGCAAAATACAGAGTTTAATCATGCTCTCTTAGAACAACTTAGCATGATTTCACATGAGCAAGAACAGCAGCTCAAACAGCGTATTTCGAAGGTTGAGCGCACGCATGCAGATTTACAGGCAGGCATTAAAACGGTTCAAAATCAGCTCAAAGCGCATTTAACCCATCAACCGAATATTGCATTTGAAGCATTAATACCTACCCTTACAGCACTTGCAGACAACTTGCGAACTTTGGCTGAACAGCGTGATGAAGTAAAACTCAAACTTGAAGTGCATCAGCGTAACGTCGCAAAACAGCAGAAATTTGCAGAGCAAATTCAACAGATCCAATCTGAAGAGCACCGTTGGAATAAAATTTCGAGCTTAATGGGCGATGCAACGGGCAAGAAGTTCCGTGATTTAGCGCAGCAATATAACCTCGATATTTTAATCGAGTATGCCAATCAGCAATTAGCGATGCTTTCTCAGCGTTATACCTTAAAGCGCCTTGAAAACTCATTAAGCCTAGCCATTGTCGATCATGATATGGACGGTGAAACCCGCTCTGTCTCTTCGCTTTCAGGTGGTGAGTCGTTCTTAACGGCCCTTGCTCTCTCATTAGCCATTGCTAACATGGCATCAGGTACGACCAAAATCGAAAGCCTGTTTATTGATGAAGGCTTTGGCACGCTGGATGCCTCAAGTCTGCACATGGTGATGAATGCTCTGGATCAGTTACAAAACCAAGGGCGTAAAGTGGTATTGATCTCACATATTCAAGAAATGCACGAACGAATCCCTGTGCAAATTCAGGTGAATCCTATCGGGGCAGGTGCAAGTCGAATTGAAATCGTAGGTTAAGCTTAAAATAACAGTCCCCCTACCTTTTCTAAGATGAGGGGGCATTACGCAGCATGAGGAAAAATTTTAAAATTACTTTTGCGAATAATCACGCGCGCCAAACAATGCTGTACCTACACGTACCATGGTTGAACCCGCGTTAATCGCATCTTGCATATCGCCTGACATCCCCATACTTAATGTATCCCATTGGTCAGGATTCATGTGTTGTGCTTTAACCTGCTCAAACAACACTTGTGCTTGTTTAAAGGCGTCGATATTTCCTGGTGCAGGGATCACCATCAGTCCACGCAATTGAATATTCGGGAGTTGGCTGATCTGCTTTACCAATTCAGCAACTTCAGCAGGTACACAACCATCCTTACTATCTTGTGCATCTATATTGACTTGCAAACATAGATTTAATGGTTCAGATTGATCTGCTCGTTGACTCGATAAACGCTCAGCAATGATCAGACGATCAACCCCATGCACCCATGCAAATTTCTCAGCCAAATGCTTGGTTTTATTGCGCTGAACATGACCAATAAAATGCCATTCGATGGCTAAATCTGACAATTGTTCAATCTTTTCTAGCGCTTCTTGCAGATAATTTTCCCCAAAAGCACGCTGCCCCGTTTCATACATTTCCCGTAACATTTCAGCAGGATGCGTCTTCGACACAGCAAGCAGAGCCACACTATCACTAGCTCTACCTGCTTGCTTACAAGCCTGAGCCATCTGTTCTAATACCTGATTTCGTGCATCGCGAAGTGTAATCATTGACGAGGTTCTCATTTCATTCATCTTTTTTTGCATTGCCCTGCAACTAACTGTTGGTTAAGCTGTGGGAAAGCCTTATTATTCTATCAAAATAATTAAGATTTAATTTTTATCTCGGGGATTTTATGGACATTACAGAACTATTGGCATTTGCTGCCAAAAATGGCGCGTCGGATTTACATTTATCTTCAGGTATGCCACCGATGATTCGTGTGGATGGTGAAGTACGCCGAATTAACTTACCTTCACTTGAGCATAAAGAAGTTCATAAGTTAGTTTATGACATTATGAATGACAAGCAACGTCGTGACTATGAAGAGAAACTCGAAACCGACTTTTCTTTTGAAGTCCCAGGGGTTGCACGTTTCCGTGTGAACGCATTTAACCAAAACCGCGGTGCTGGTGCTGTATTCCGTACCATTCCTTCGAAAGTTTTAACCATTGAAGATTTAGGCATGGGCCAAATCTTTAAAGATATCTGTGAATATCCTCGTGGTATTGTTTTAGTCACAGGCCCTACCGGTTCGGGTAAATCAACCACGCTTGCAGCGATGGTCGACTACATTAACGACAACCGTTATGACCATATTCTAACAGTCGAAGATCCAATCGAATTTGTACATGAATCTAAAAAATGCTTGGTGAACCAGCGTGAAGTACATCGAGATACTCACGGCTTTAACGAAGCACTGCGTTCTGCACTGCGTGAAGACCCTGACATTATCTTAGTCGGTGAGATGCGTGACCTTGAAACGATTCGCCTAGCCTTAACCGCAGCAGAAACAGGTCACTTGGTATTCGGTACACTGCATACAACCTCTGCAGCAAAAACTATTGACCGTGTAATTGACGTATTCCCTGCCGAAGAAAAAGATATGGTTCGTGCCATGTTGTCTGAATCATTACAAGCGGTTATTTCTCAGACACTGTTAAAGAAAAATGGTGGTGGTCGTGTGGCTGCACATGAAATCATGATCGGTATTCCTGCTATCCGCAACTTGATTCGTGAAAACAAAGTCGCACAAATGTATTCTGCAATCCAGACCGGTGCAAACTATGGTATGACTACGCTAGATCAAAGCCTGAAGAACCTTGTTGCCAAAGGTATTATTAGTACACAGACTGCACGGACTGCAGCGAAGCAACCAGAATCTTTCTTTTGACATCCTCACCTCCCTTAAACGGAGGTGATTCCTACAGCTAGACGCTTATGCCCAAGCGCAAGAATGTTCATGGCACTATTTAAGTCCCTATCGTGAGTGACACCACACTCACATGACCATTCT
>NZ_VPDH01000053.1:0-28130 GCF_013417785.1 Acinetobacter sp. YH12227
TGCCATTTTTCTTTATACTGTCACTGAGGCAGGTTGGACATTTGATTTCTAGAGTTATTCGCATTTCTCTATTTTATCAAAATTCAACCTGCTTTGTTTCAGCATACTTTTTGAAACACCACCAAAATACGAATCACACCAGCGATGATTAATATAATGGCCAATATATTGGTGAGGACAATCGCTGTTTTAACCGGTGTACTAAAAGCATAATAGCCTGCAATGAGGTACAACACCCCAAACAAAGCCCAAAACCAACGATAACCACCTTCAAATATTTTAAATGCAGCTATGAAATGGATAATCCCACCAAGCATCATTAATGCACCGAAAATATAAATCACGGTGAGTGTCGCAAATGGCAAAGCTGCCAAAAGTACAATACCGAAAACCACCAACAAAGCTCCTAAACCGAGATACCACTTACGGTTTTCATGGAGCTGACTGCGAACTAAATCGTTGCCTACTGTTCTCATATTTATTCTCAAGTTGATTGTTATTCATTTGATTATGCAGACAAATGATGAAGAGAAATGTAAGAAAAGTGCAAATCTTATCCACATAAACACCCTCATCTGTGGATAAAATCGACGTTATCCACATTATTTTAGCCATCCCACCTCGAGCGCCGTTGCTTCATTAATAACGGTTTGCTTCAAAGAATCAGGCATCTTACTTTGTATTTTGGATGTCGGAATATGCCCTGCCATTAACTCTGCTTGTGCCTGAGGAAATAGGGGTTGTTGATTGGGTGCAGCATAACCAAGCGGAAAAATTGGTTGACCTGTCGCCAAATCATATTTATCCGTCGCACCGAAGGCATGCAGTAATTCATGCACCAATACAATTTTATTTTGCTCCGACTGCTTCGCTGAAGCAAACAAATTCACCGAGCCGATGCGACCATTTTCCAAAGCAGTTGAGTGCTTTAATTCTCTGGTTGATTTCGGATCGTAATAATTTAAAAACAATGTGACACTGGGTGCGCCATCGCCACTTTCATGCTGTTTCCACGCATAATAGCGAAACTTTAGACTCCATAAAATGACATCAAACATTCCAGCATGATCTGGAACTTTAGGCGCTAATGAGTAAATTTCACGGCCTAACTTGAAATAAAAATAGGTAGGTTTCCCACGGTATTGTTGTGCAGCTTGTTGCAAAAATTGTTGTGCTGAAAGTAGATCGCTTTCTTTTAAATTTCTAATATAGGTTTGGGTACTTTCCAATCCATCTGCATTGATCGGATGTAAAAGCACAAAGACTGGTTTGCTCCAATCTTGATTTTTATCACGATAGGCATTCACTGCTACAATCAATAAGATGATGAGTAAGCACAATACTCGAATTTTTTTCCACATAATTTAATTACTTTGTTTTTTGATTTTTCTTAAATACATTTGGCTAAATTCTATTTTTGTCTCAAATAAATTAAGCGTTTTGATTAAACCTGAAAGCTTAGCACGTCCATAGTTACGTGAATCAAAATCAGGTTTTACTGCACTAATATACTGCCCAACCATGCTCAAATTCGCCCAGCCATTTTCATCTGCATTATCTTTCACTGCTTTATAAATTAAATTTAAAGTCGCTCTATCAATAGTATCAGCAACTGTATTTTCTTTAGTTTGTGCAGATATTTTAGACTCAATATTGTTGACATCTTTCTTCATTGCAACAGATAGTAATTCATCCTCATCTATGCTTTTTACATCAATATCACTTGTTAAATTTTCGACATAGATAAATTTGTCACAGGCTTTTTTAAATGCTTCTGGTGTTGTCTTTTTCCCAAAACCATAAACACTCAAACCATTCTCACGAATTCGAGATGCCAAAGGCGTAAAATCACTATCACTGGATACAATACAGAAACCATCTAAAGCTCCTGCATATAACAAATCCATCGCATCAATAATCAAAATCATATCGGTTGCGTCTTTACCTTTGGTATAGGCAAATTGCTGTACGGGTGTGATCGCATGCGGAAGTAAAACATCACGCCAATTTTTTAGCGTTTCGCTGCTCCAATCCCCATAAACTCGTTTAACACTGGCAATTCCATATTTTGCAACCTCTTCTAATACGGAAGGAATAGCATTTATTGAAGAGTTATCCGCATCTATGAGTACAGCAAACTTTTTTGTTTGAATTTCCACTATTTCCCCAATCATTTTTATCATTTAAATTTTGATTAATTCTGACATAAAAAATGCCGACCGAAGTCAGCATTTTATTGATTTTAAAGCTTAAGCCTCAACCCACTTACCATTTTGGTACACCAAAGACCATTTGGTTTGTTTGCCTTCCGCATTTTCAGAACCAATATATTGCGCTTGATTCTTACGGCTAAACTTCACCAAGGTTGGGTTGCCTTCAGGGTCGACATCTGGCGCTTGTAAAATAAATTGATATTTCGGATCAAGCTGCTCAGCTACACTACGGAGTTCCGACACTTTCGGCGCACGTGTTTCACGTACTTTCGGGAACTTACTTGCCGCTAAGAATAAGCCTGCAGCACCATCACGAAGTACAAAGAAGTCATCATGTTTGGTTGAACGTAGATGTTCCATTTTGATTGGGTCGACACGTGGAGGCGCTGGTTGGCCACTTTTCAATACTTTACGCGTATTGTCACAGCTATTACATGCAAAGTAAGGACCGAAACGGCCTGTCTTCAATTGCATTTCGCCATCACATTTATCGCAAGGAATAGTTGGGCCATCATAACCTTTAATTTTGAACTCACCTTCTTCGAGTTCAAAACCAGCACAATCTGGGTTATTACCACAGACATGTAACTTACGACCACCATCAATCACATAGCTATCCATGGCTGTTTCACAGATTGGACAACGCTTTTTCGACATCAAGTCAGCCGTTTCCGCAGCATCATCATCAGACAGTGCTGCTAAAGATTCGACAGGTGTTAAGTTCAATGTGCCCTTACAACGCTCTTTAGGTGGTAAGTTATAACCCGAACAACCTAAGAATACGCCTGTTGTACCTGTACGAATCTGCATTGGACGGTCACATTCTTTACAGTGTACTGCATCTACTTCTACAGGCTGATTACGGCGCATGCCATTTTCACCTTGTGCTGTAGTCAAGCGTGTTTTGAAATCCCCATAGAAACTATTGAGCAGCTCTTTCCAATTACGATCACCATCCGCGACTTTATCCAACTGACCTTCTAAATCGGCGGTAAAGGCATAGTTCATCAAGTTATTGAAGTTTTCATCGAGACGGTCTGTCACGATTTCACCCATTTTCTCGGCAAACAAACGACGGTTATCAAGTTTTACATAACCACGGTCTTGAATGGTTGAGATAATCGCTGCATAGGTCGATGGACGACCGATGCCTTTTTTCTCAAGTTCTTTAACCAATGACGCTTCGGTAAAGCGTGCAGGTGGTTTTGTGAAATGTTGCGATGGATCTAATTTTTCAAGTTTCAGTACTTCACCCACTTTCACCGCAGGCAAGAGTACATCATCATCCGATTTATTTTGACCACGAACTTTGGTGAAACCATCGAATACCAAGGTACGACCTTTGGCTTTGAGTTCTACACCATTGGCATCTACTAAAATGGTCGATGATAAATATTCCGCTGGTGTCATCTGACATGCCACAAACTGACGCCAAATCAAGTCATACAAGCGCTGTGCATCACGTTCAGCACCTGCCAATTGGTCGCCTTTTAGCGCCACATTTGACGGACGAATCGCTTCATGGGCTTCTTGGGCACCCGCTTTGTTGCCATAACGGTTTGGCTTCGCCGGCAGATATTTTTGACCAAATTCAGACTCAATATGACCACGTACCATATTGACTGCATCATCACTCAAGAAAGTTGAGTCTGTACGCATATAGGTAATGAAACCCGCTTCATACAAGCGCTGTGCCAACATCATGGTTTTCTTCACAGAAAAACCAAGACGGGTACTTGCAGCCTGTTGTAAAGTCGACGTGATGTAAGGCGCACTCGGATTAACCTTAGTTGGCTTATCTTCACGAGTCGTTACCGTATAATCAGCATCTTTAATCAGATTTAGAAGCGCATCTGTTTCAGCTTTATTGTGTAATTTTAAAGTCTTGCCGTTTTGCTTCACCGCTTCAAGACGAATATCATCTTTCTTAGCTTTGGTATCTGCAAAAACTTGCCAAAATTCTTCAGGAATGAAAGCACGAATTTCACGTTCACGCTCAACTACCAGCTTCACCGCAACGGACTGTACACGACCAGCTGAAAGACCACGGGCAATTTTTTCCCACAACAATGGTGAGATCATAAAGCCCACAATACGGTCTAAGAAGCGACGTGCTTGCTGTGCATTGACTTTATCTGTATCGAGGCGAGAAGGATGTTTAAAGGCTTCTTGGATCGCATTTTTAGTGATTTCGTTGAACACCACACGTTGATAACGTGAGTCATCCCCGCCAATCACTTCTTTTAAATGCCATGCAATCGCTTCCCCTTCTCTATCCATATCCGTTGCGAGATAGACTTCATCGACTTGCGATGCCAATTTTTTCAGTTCTGCAACTACATGTTCTTTGCCTGGAAGCACTTCGTATTGAGCTTTCCAGTCGTTTTCAGGGTCGACGCCCATACGGTTGACCAAAGCTTTTTGTGCTTTTTTTGCTTTTTCAGCTTCAGTCAATTTGGTACGCGTCGCTGGTTTTTTCTCTGCTGTTTTTGCAGAGCCACCAGTTGGTAAATCACGGACATGACCCACCGAAGATTTTACGATGTAGTCAGAACCCAAATATTTATTGATTGTTTTCGCTTTAGCAGGCGATTCCACAATCACTAACGCACGCTTTTTCCCAGCATCGGAAGATTTTGCTGTGGTACTTTTAGATGTAGACCGAGGAGCGTTCGCCATAGTTAACCATCATTCCTGTTTAATAGGTATTTTAAAATTTAAAGTTCAGCCAATGAATGTAGAAATGCTTTCATATCATCAAGCTGGGTAGCTCTTAAGTCAGATTCTTCGTTCCAATAGAGTCCTACACAGTTTGCCTGCATATCAATAGCATAAATGCCCTTTAATGTAATGGGTAAGTCTTTAAACTTATCATCACCATAGACAAGTTCAAGTTTGTCATCCACCACCAAAGCTCGCATTAAAGGCAAGCGCGCATCTGGAATAAGCACACTATAATATGCCACCATACTGGCACGATTTTCCGATGCCTTTGGAATCTTGGTCCAATCAGGAGCAGCCACTAGACGCGGATGTAAACTCATTTTTCGAGCTTTTTCACGCATGATGCCTAAAGCTTTTTCTCTTGGATTTACTCGTAGCCCAAAAATTGACCCAAGTACAAAGACTACAATAAAAACGGTAACCCAGATTCCAGTATTTTCCATAGCACAACCTTTATATTCCTTTATTAGAGTTGCATAAGCACAATATAAAACGCAAGTTCACTCGATAAAATTAATTCAGGAACATCTCGTGGCTATAAAGCACTTCATGTCCATTCCAATAGATATATCCCTTTTCGATCAATTCTTTAAGCAATAATCGGACATCGGATTGTGGGAACATTTGCTCTAATAAATCACGTAATGCGTAGATATCTTTTGGTTTATCTGATTTTAATTCGTGCAATTTACGAATGACTTCCATCTGCACTGGATCGATTTTGTTAAAGTTTTTAAATAAGCCTTGCTGTGCTGCTTGAATAACTGATGCAGTATCTTCGTTATAAAGTTCGTGACTCTCTAACTGTGCAGAAAATTGTTCTAAATTAGCTACTGGAGCTGTTTGCTTCGGTTCAACCGACGCACTTAAATCCAGTTGTACCCATTGCTTCAGTACTTTTTTACGAATGGAGATTTGCTCATCAAAGCGTTTCACAATTTTTAAATTGATCAACATCCCCAATAGATGTTGGGCTTTTTCAGCTGAAATCTGCAAAATGTTGATTAATGAATTTTTTAATTTTTCCAAACTGTTGGGTTTGCCATTCAGTTTATCCAGGCCATCGCAGTACTGTTTAATCAGCAATAAATCTGGCTTGTTACGAATCGCTTCGATGTCTGGAATTTTATATTTAACTTTGCCGACATTTTCTACCGGTTGAATTTGAATGAGGCTTGCACTGAGATCAGAGCCATGTAGCAATTGCATTAATAAATCAATTTCTGGCATACCTGAAATCACTTCAATATGTGTTTCAGGCTCAATCAATGCCATCAATTGTCCCACAATCACCGCATATTCAAATTCTTTTTCTGGCGTTTCAGGGATATCAAGTATCACCACCTGACCACTTCCAATCCAGCCTGCAATTTCGGTTAAATCTTCAAGGGCATACTCAAATTTGCCACTACAACTAAATAGATAGAGCGTGCTGTAATGCTCAACAATATTGCGTAATAGGTTTGCCGTTGGTGGGCTATTTTCCAAATCCAGCAGGACAACTTTTTGAGTCATGAGAGTGAATTATCAGTTCTGATCAGCAGATGCGGTGCATTAGACCTGTCAGCGTGCAAAAGGTCAAATAATTTTACAGAACTTATGACAGAACAGACTGAATCTGCCGATAGAATGGAGTTGCACGTAGCGACCACATTTTAATAATGTGGCGGACGATTGGTCATTGGATCAAATGCAGCAATGCCTTCAGATAAATCGGCAGACTCTATACGTTGATAAATCAACTGCATTTGCGCCTTTAAATCTGTAATTTCAGCACTTTGACGAGCGACTTGGTCATTTAGTTGCTCAACTAAATCATCTAAAAATGCAATTCGGACTTGCAAATCTTCAATGGGTGCGGACAATGGCGCTTGATTATCAGTATTTTGTTGTTTAGACACTTCAAGTCCTCATTTGAGATTTTTCAGGAAATATTATGGCCTATATTACTTTAAGGGATGTCCAACTTGCGTTTGGTGGACCTGCCCTACTCGACGGCGCGAATTTTAGTTTAGAACGCGGCGAACGGGTGTGTTTAATTGGCCGTAATGGTGAGGGTAAGTCTACTTTACTTAAACTGATTGAGGGAAGTTTATTACCCGATGGTGGTGAAGTTTCTCTACAAAACGGCATTACCATTTCAATGTTGGCCCAAGATGTACCGATGGATTCGGGTAAGGTTGCTGATATTGTTGCCGATGGTGCTGGTGAAGCTGCAAGCGTGTTACGTGCGTATCATGAAGCAAGTGATGCATGCGTATTAGGCGACATGGAAGCATGCGAACGTATGGGTAACCTACAGCACAAGATGGATATGCTCGATGGTTGGGCACTTGAAACTAAAGTAAATTCAATTTTGAGCAAAATGGGCTTAGACCCAGAAGCAGATTTGGCAGATTTATCGGGTGGTCGTAAACGTCGTGTATTGCTTGCACGTGCACTACTGACTCAACCTGATGTGCTTTTACTCGACGAACCAACTAACCATTTGGATGTTGAAAGTATCGAATGGTTAGAAAAATTCTTGCTGGATCAAAACAATTTAACCTTATTGTTTATTTCGCATGACCGTTCATTTGTCGACAATATTGCAACTCGTATTGTGGAACTCGATCGTGGCGTATTGCGCAGTTATGAAGGCAACTATTCACGCTACCTAGAATTGAAAGCTCAGCAAATGGAAGCTGAAGAAAAGCAAAATGCTTTATTTGATAAAAAGTTAGCAGAAGAAGAAGTTTGGATTCGCCAAGGGATTAAAGCTCGCCGTACCCGTAATGAAGGCCGTGTCCGTGCATTAAAAGCCCTACGCGAAGAATCTCGTGCACGTCGCTCACAACAAGGTAAAGTGAGCATGTCAACGCAAGAAGCCAACCGTTCAGGCAAAGTGGTCTTCGAGATTGAAAATCTACGGGTGAAATTTGGCAACAATGATCCAATCATTAAAGATTTCTCTGCATTGGTACTTCGTGGTGACCGAATTGGTTTGGTCGGCGATAACGGTGTTGGTAAGACCACACTGATCAAAGCCATTTTAGGTGAACAAGAACATGACGGCTTGGTTAAAACAGGTACACAACTTGAAGTCGCTTACTTTGACCAATTACGTAATGCACTCGATTTAGAAAAATCAGTTAAGGATAACGTGTCTGAAGGTTCAGACCATGTCGATGTGAATGGTAGCCGTCGTCATATTTATAGCTACTTACAAGATTTCTTATTCTCTCCTGAACGTGCACGCACACCTGTAAAAGCATTATCGGGTGGTGAACGTAACCGTATTTTGCTGGCTAAATTATTGCTCAAACCATCGAACCTGATTGTGATGGACGAACCAACCAATGACTTGGATATGGTGACGTTGGAACTACTTGAGGAAATGTTAGGGGGTTATAAAGGCACATTATTATTGATCTCGCATGACCGTGCCTTTATGGACAACGTCGTGACTTCAACTTGGGTCTTCGATGGTAAAGGCAACATTGATGAATACATCGGTGGTTATCAAGACTATCTAGAACAACGTCCAGACCAAACTGCAGTCGATCAAAAAAGTGATGTGAAAAAAGCCTTAGCCAAAGCTGAAGCGGCAGCTGCTGCGGCTGTACCGAAAAAGGTCAAACTGAGCTATAAAGATCAACGTGCACTTGACCAATTACCAACCGAAATTGCGGCATTGGAAAAAGAGCAAGCAGAACTTACTGATAAGTTGGCAGATGGTTCATGGTTTGTGACCGATGCTGATGCTGCGACCAAAGCCTCACAACGTCTTGCGGCTATTGATGACGAAATGCTTGAAAAAATGGAACGCTTAGAAGAACTTGAAAATATGAGTAATGGTTAATTATTTAGTTACTGTCTTATTCTCTTAATGCATTTAAGAAGCTGTATTTCGATACGGCTTTTTTTAAATCTCAGACTTAAAAAACTGAAAACAAAAACGTTTGGAATATTCTTAACCCTACACCTTCAATTCGATTTGGGCTTTGAGTCAAAGCTTGCTATGGTTTGCTCATATCAAATAAGGACTTGTGTATGCAAATTTCAGAGCAGATTGTATTAGTGACCGGTGGCGCTCGTGGACTCGGCTTAGCCATTAGTCAGGCATTAATTGCCGAAGGCGCTCAAGTCGTAGTGAACTATTTTTCAAGTCAAACCGCAGCTCAGCAATTGGCTCTAGATTTTCCACAGCAAGTTTTTGCTTATCAAGCCGATGTCACTGATAAAGCACAAGTTGAGCAATTATTCACTGCTGCCAAAGCACATTTCGGTGCGTCAATAACGTCAGTCGTGAATAATGCGCTGATTGATTTTCAATTTAATGGCGATGCCCGTCCGAAAATTGCGGAATTAACAGCACAAACCTTACAACAACAATTCAATGGTGCTGTGGTTGCGGCACTTAATACGACTCAAGCAGCCTTAGAGGATATGCAAAATGCCCACTTTGGACGTATTGTGAATATTGGGACTAACCTCGTGCAAAATCCTGTCGTACCTTACCATGACTATACTGCGGCAAAGGCTGCTCTATTGGCTTTCACACGTACAGCAGCACATGAACTTGGTGAGTATGGCATTAATGTCAATATGTTGTCAGGCGGTCTGTTACAAAGTACGGATGCCAGTAAAGCTACGCCTGATGCTGTATTTGATTTGATTGCAGCTTCAACACCACTACGAACAGTCACGACACCAGACGAGTTTGCTGCAGCGATTATGATATTTTTATCACCTTATTCACGAGCAGTGACAGGACAAAACCTCATTGTCGATGGTGGTTTAGTTAAAGGTTAAAAATGTAAATGCCATGAAGCTGAACTTTCTCTTTCAATTCAGCTTCATGTTAAACTGATTCCTATTTTTTAGCATTTTCATTTTGCCCTATGAGTCAAAAGCCTGAATATCAACCTGGTCAGTTTCAATGGTCATTCTTACTCCCACAGTATTGGGGAATTTGGATTGGCATTGTCTTCCTGATGATTTTGGCAATACTCCCTTGGGCAATTCAACATCATCTTGGGCATTTTTTAGGTTCTGTTGCTTTTAACAATTTGAAATCACGCCGTAAAACCACCATCCGCAATTTGGAAGTCTGCTTTCCTGAATGGACGCCCGAACAACTCCAAACCAATGCTCGCCAAGTGTTCATTGACCAAATGATCGGAATCTTTGAAACCTTAAATGCATGGTATAGCCCACAGTGGTTTAAAGGCCGTGTCCAAATTGAAGGTCTAGAGCATCTCCAAAATGCGCAAGCTGAGGGCAAAGGTGTCTTGCTACTCGGTACGCATTCAACTTTGCTTGATGCAGGGGGGTATTTATGTGCGCAGTACTTCGACCCAGACGTGGTGTATCGCCCGCAGAATAATCCACTTTTGGATATGTTGATTGTACGCTGCCGAGCAACGATCTATGCCAACCAAATTGACCATGATGATATGCGTGGTCTAATTCGAAATCTTAAAAATGGACATGCCATTTGGTATAGTCCAGACCAAGATTTTGGTTTAAAACAAGGTGTTATGGCTCCTTTTTTTGGTACGCCTGCTGCTACAGTGACGGCACATCGCCGTCTCATGAAAATCTCGAAAGCCGCTGCAATTCCACTGTATTTTTACCGTGAAGGTGATATTTCAAATCCACGCTATCGTGTCCTGATCTCACCTGCTTTAGAGCATTTCCCAAGTGAAGATGAAGTTGCCGATGCGACTCGGGTCAATCAAATTATTGAAAGCCAACTCCGTATTGCTCCGACTCAATATATGTGGTTCCACCGCCGTTTTAAAACTCGCCCACAGGGCTTCGATAAAATTTACTGAGTTCAACTCACCAAATAATTAAAAGAGAAAGACTATGAAAGTGATGCAACTCTTACCTGAACTCAATAGCGGTGGTGTTGAACGTGGGACTCTAGAAATCGCTCGTGCCCTTGTAGCTGCAGGACATGAATCATTGGTCGTATCCAATGGTGGGCGTATGGTTTCGCAGCTTGAAGCAGAAGGTTCTACACACTTAACCTTAGCCGTGCATAAAAAAGCATTATCGAGTTTATGGCAAATTCACCCGCTACGAAAACTGATCTTGCAACATCAGCCAGATATTGTTCACGTACGGTCTCGTGTACCTGCATGGCTTACTCATTTTGCCCTAAAAGGAATTGCAAAAGATAAACGTCCACATCTTATTTCTACAGTACATGGTTTTTATTCGATTAATCGCTACAGCCAAATTATGACCCAAGCTGAAAAAGTCATCGCTGTATCGGATAGCGTGGTTCAATATATTACGGATCATTATAAAAACTGCCCGCCTGAAGATATTGTTCGAATTTATCGGGGAATTGACCCTGCTGCCTTTCCACATGGCTATCAACCGTCAGCACAATGGTTCAACCAAACGCTTAAAGACTTTCCGGAACTAGAAAATAAGCAACTGATTTGCTTGCCAGGCCGTATTACACGTTTAAAAGGTCATGAAACCTTAATTGATTTGATCGAAAAGTTACAAACACAATATCCAAACCTTCATGCCATTGTGGTCGGTGGTGCAGATCCTAAAAAAGAAGCTTATTTGAAAGAGATGCATTCAACCATCCAATCAAAAGGATTGAGTGAGCGCATTACGTTTGTGGGACATCGTTCGGATATCCGTGAATGGTTAGCTTTCAGTGATTTAGTATTGTCATTGTCTAGTCAAGCTGAAACTTTCGGTCGAACTGCGCTTGAAGCACTATCTGTGGGAACACCAGTCATTGGCTGGAACCGAGGTGGTGTCGCTGAAATATTATCGAATGTTTATCCGCAAGGTTTAGTGCCGGTTGATGATGAAACCGCTTTGCTCGAAGCTCTAAAGTTACATTTAGACCTACCTCAACAAGTGGAACCAATCACAATGTTTAGCTTAAAAGATATGTGTGATCAGACGCTGGCTTTATATGAGCAAGTGAATCAATAATCTTATAGCGTTCATCCTGAGCTTTAATTTGAAATAAGACATCTATTATTTTCTGATATTTAAGATGTCTTTTTTTTATCAAGCACTATCACCCCTTCCATACACGATATCGTGCCATGAACCACAGCGTCAGTGGCAACAACAGCACATTGATTATATGTTGCAGACTTTGCCCAATCCGCCAATAACCTTTATCTAAAATATCATACCGTGCATTGAATAGCTCAACACCAACAGCCAAAAGAATGACGGCCCAAATCGCATAATTCGACTTCAATTGTCGCTGATGACAAAATGCCACAACAAAGAAAATGATCAATCCAAAATAGATTGCTAAAGCATCGCTTGATAAATGTGTGATTCTCTGTAACTGCTGGTGCCATTCAGACAACATATATCCCCCTTGTTACATCATTTTTTTGAGTTTGATCTTGTTATTTATTGTGGTCACTGTATTCATAAATCGATCAAAAGAAAAGCAAAATCATGTATTTTAAATTAAGCAAACCCGAGTTCTGCATCCTGCAAAACTCGGGTCTATGAGGTTGTGCTTTCACAAGTATTTTTTGTTGTTTTTTCTTGGCTTTCCTTTCCTGCATCCTATCCGTGATGCGTTCCAACGGCTTAGTCTTCCATAGCGGGATTATCCATTCCCAGTTCCGTCTGCCGATGAATAAAGATTAAGTCAATATGTTTAACCTGACCATTCGTCAGAAGCCGAAACTTTTGTAAGCCATATCGTACACTTTTTTCTTAAAAGCCAAGACCTTTATGGCACTTTGGTTCCATCCTTATAGTCACTCGCGATTTCATCCGTCACAATCTTTTCTTCTCTTTCCGCTTTTTCTATCCCGTCTTGAATCGCTTCTTGTGCCTCTTGTTCATCCTCATCAGTCTGCTCAAGCTCTTGTTGAGTTTGCTCAAAAATTCGACCTGTTTGCAACACCACATAAACTGGAAAATGATCCGATCCCATATGTGGTAGACGCTCCATATGCACCAATGCAAAATCAGTACTGTGAAAAACATGATCGAGTGACCAGCGGAGTAATGGATAATCAGCATGAAAAGTATTTACAAAATGACGCCCAACACGTGGATCGAGCAAACCGCTAATACGCTGAAATAAGCGTGTCGTCCTCGACCAAGCCACATCATTTAAATCACCCATCACAATACAACTTTCATCAATGTCTTTGATTTGATCGCCAACAATCAGTAATTCCGCATCGCGCAACGTTGAATCTTTGGCTTCAGTCGGACTTGGCGGTTTAGGATGCAAGCAATACAGCTGAACTTGATTACCAGAAGGCAGCGTTACCCGAGTATGTATCGATGGAATTTCATCGCTTAGGATAAATTTAACTTCTGTCTCGGTCAGCTCTAACTTACTGTATAAATGCATGCCATAGAGATTATCTAAGGGCACTGGAACACGGTAAGGATAATCGGCTTCAATGACTGCAAGTTCATTTTGCCAAGTTTGGTCCGTTTCCAGCGTCAACACTAAATCAGGCTGGTGCTTTTTTATCAACTCAATCAATAAATGATAATTGGTATTGGTGGTGAGGACATTTGAAACAATCATGGAAATTTGTTTGCTTTCATCTAACTGTACTTGACTGACTTGCTTAACTTGTTTCTTCCACAACATGGTATAGGGTAAAACCATCTTCAGCTGGTAAGCCATTGCAGCAATTAGAGCAACGAAAATAATTTCTCGCGGTGTGTCCCACTCTGCTTTCCATACAATCAATAAAATGAAGGCAATTGCTCCCAAGGCTAGAATTTGGAGGCGTGGAAAATCTGCGCCGCGGAACCACCACTCATCACGTGGAATCAACGACCAGAATGTCAACCAAATGACCACCACCGACAAAATTTCTACCCAAATCATAGCGCCTCCTTTTATATTCTTTATTTTTTATTGATTCATAAATTTATATCAATTTTCCATGTAACATAAAGTAGATATATTGGACAATATTATTCGTGTTTTGCTTATGTAGCACTTGCAGTTATGCACTTGTTTGGTACACTCGAATCCCTTTTTATTTTTTAACGCACCGAGGCACAATGACATGAAAGTAGGTCTGGTCGGTTGGCGCGGGATGGTTGGTTCCGTCCTTATGCAACGTATGGTTGAAGAGAATGATTTTGCTCACATCGAGCCATTCTATTTCTCTACCAGTAATGCAGGTGGTGAAGCCCCTGCATTTGGTGGTAAAACTGCCCCAGCACTTATGGATGCGACAGACATTAATAGTCTGAAGCAAATGGATGTCATTATTACCTGCCAAGGTGGCGATTACACGACAGAAGTGTTTCCAAAGCTAAAAGCTGAAGCTTGGGATGGCTACTGGATTGATGCTGCGTCTACTCTTCGTATGGATGATGAAGCAATCATCGTACTTGATCCTGTAAACATGCATGTCATCAAAGACGGTTTAGTGAAAGGCACTAAAACTTTCGTTGGCGGTAACTGTACAGTTTCGTTGATGTTGATGGGCTTAGGCGGCTTATTCCAAAATAATTTAGTGGAATGGGCAACATCGATGACCTATCAAGCAGCTTCGGGTGCAGGCGCGCAAAATATGCGTGAACTGATCTCAGGCATGGGTTACTTGTATAACAATACAAAAGACTTACTTGATGATCCGCGCTCACCAATTTTAGATATCGACTCTAAAATTGCTGAATTACAACGTGGCGAAGGCTTCCCTTCAGCAAACTTTGGTGTACCTTTAGCAGGCTCGCTCATTCCATACATCGACAAGCAGCTTGAAAGCGGTCAGTCGAAAGAAGAATGGAAAGGTCAAGTTGAAACCAACAAGATCTTAGGCAATCAACAAATTGTTCCAATTGACGGCCATTGTGTTCGTATTGGTGCAATGCGTTGCCACTCTCAAGCCTTAACGTTGAAATTGAAAAAAGACGTGCCGCTTGATGAAATTGAAGACATGTTACGTAATGCGAACCAATGGGCAAAAGTTGTTCCAAACACTCGCGAAGCATCTATGACAGATTTAACACCTGTTGCAGTCACTGGCACATTATCTGTACCAGTAGGTCGTTTACGTAAGCTCAATATGGGTAAAGAATACCTTGGTGCGTTTACTGTAGGTGACCAATTACTTTGGGGTGCTGCTGAACCACTTCGTCGCATGTTGCGTATTTTAGTGGAATATAAAAATGCTTAAGCATTTTTAAGCCATTGAATAAGAAGCCGATCACAATTGATCGGCTTTTTTATGTAACTATCGTGTAAGTATTTTACAATTCTCTGACAAGTCGCTAATCTATAATTTTCGCCATGCGACATAAATGCTCGAGCTAAAGATTAAGATGACCGTATATAACAAATTAAAGATCGCCATTTTAGCCGTTATTGCATCTCAGAATATTCATGCGATCTCTATTGATCCTGTTCAAGTTCAATCAGCACCTGGGGAGTTGCTGTACGCTGAGATTCATTTCCGCCACTCAGACACTTCTGTGCCACTAAACGCCAGTTTAGCCAGTGCGGAGGACTTGCTCAGCATGGGTACAGGTCATCAACCACCTGGGCATTTGAACTTTTTCACGCGTCGTGATGGCGCAGGTAATGGTGTGATTACCATCACTTCTTCACGCCCAGTCACTGATGCTGAACTCAATTTTATTGTCAATATTAAAGAAGGTAATGCATCACGCTTACAAAGTATTAAAACCCCATTAAAACGTAGCCCAACCAATAATGCATCTGCTCAAACCCAAGCAAATGAGCGTCCACTGGCCCCTGTGATTATTGTGAATGAAAAAGATATCGCATTAAATCTACCGACCAGTACGCTCTATACAGCAAAACCTGTCATCGCTGCTGAGCAACCGTTGCTGCTCAGCAAAAAAGCACCGCCAAGCCTGATACAAGCTCCTATCACAACACCCGTTGCGATTGAGTCACCAGTACATGTGCAAAATTATACGGTCCCAACACCCAATGCGCCGCATATTCCAGCGCCAACAGCATTAAAAGATTCATCAACGACTCTATCTAGCCAAAATAGCGCTACCGCAAAAATAGTGCCACCTGCACCTGCAAACGAGTCAGCCAGCATTTCACAAGACCCTCTAGCCAAAAAATATGCGGATGAAATAGCACAAAAGCGTGCAACAAAACCCATCGAAAATGTGCCTGTAAAAGCTCAAGCCGCGACACCAACTGCTCAACCCGTTAATACAGGGTCAGCTGCCACACAATATGTCGTGCGAAGCAATGAAAGTTTATGGGGCATTGCATCACGTATTGCCGCTGAGCAAAATCGTCCTGTGGGCGAAGTCATGAAGCAAATTAAAGCCTCAAATGAACATGCGTTTATTCAAGGTGATGTCAATCGTCTGCGTCGTGGCGCTGCACTCAATATTACTAGTGGAAAACCTCAAAAAGAGCCGACGAAAGTGTCTGCAGCGGAACTGGCAAAAACACCATCTAGCCAGTCAGGCAAAGCAAAATATCGCTTAAACCAAGCAGAAATGAGCTTAGTGGCTGAGAAATCACAAGATTTAGCTCCAGCTTCTGCAAACAATTCATCAGAAAAAAACAAAACTTCGAAAGAGTTGTCATTAAAAGTTATGACATCACGGGAAAAAACCGTTAAATTACAGAGAAACGTAACTCAATTAGAATTGGCACTAAATCAAAAGGATCATAGAATTCAACTATTAAATGCGCGTCTTGCACAACTGCAACAACAGTTGAAAGCACAACAAGCAGATAAAAGAAGCCAATAGCTAATACGTTACAAATGATGATTTTATAGGGATGAGTGCAACCTTTATCACTCTATCTCCAAGGGGTTAAAACATGCTGATTTATGTGATTCCATTAGTGATCTTAGTGATCGTTTTGGTAATATTGAACAAACGCCAAAAAGACCAAGAATCAGATAAAGCGACAAAGCCAGTAAAGGCAAAGAAAACTGGCACTTCAGCAAAAGCTGCCCCAAAGAAAACCCATGCTGTCGATAATACTGTTATCGAAAAGAAAAAAATGACAGAGCTTACTGCTGATACACGCAGTAAGATTGAAAAGCTCATTGCTGAGCGTAATTTCTTTTCAGCAGAAGCACAAATCAACCAATCGCTCAAAAAAGACAATTCGCAGCATGAATTGTATTTATATCTTTTAGACATTCATATTTTACAAAAAGATGAATTTGCGATCAGTCAGTTACTCAGTCACATCCGTTCATTAGAATTAGATGACATTCTTGAACAAGCTGATGTTAAAAAAGCTGAATACGAAGGCAATAAAGAGCAAAATGACAACAGTACTAATTTTGTATCACCTGTAGTTGAAGATACGACGCAGTCTACTAGCTCAAAAAATACGGCTGACTTTGATGCATTGATGGAGACGACAACAGCTCCTGCAGCAGAAAGTAAGGTTGAAGAAATTAAGCCACTTGATTTCAATTTCAGTTCAGCTCCAAAAGTTCAATCTGAAGTGGTTGAGAAACCGACTCAGGTAGAAGATATTAAGCCTTTAGAGTTTGAATCATTCACCACTCAAGACAAGCCAGTTATTACTGAGACAGCACCATTAATAACACCAACAGAAACTGCAGTTGATGAAATCAAACCGCTTGATTTCAATATGGACTTTGCACCATCAACTTCGTCAACAACTCAGCCTGTTGAAGCACTTAAAGCGACTCAAGATAAAATTGAACCACTTGATTTCTCTTTCACCACAGATGTACCAAAAACTGAAGAAGCTAAAGTTGAAGAACCGACATTAAGTTTTGATTTAACGGGTTTTGACACAGCAAAGCAGGAAGAACAGCCTGAAACAGCATTAGACTTCAAACTTGATACTATTCCATCAGTTGAAGATAAGCCTGCAGTATCACCTTCTACAGGCCTAAGTTTTGATATTAGTGGTGTTAGTGCACCAGTTGTTGCATCTACAACTGATCATAATGATCCGCTGGTACAATCATTCCCTGAGTTGCTTGAAGTCAATGAAGCACAACTCAATATTGAACTTGCAGAGCAATATGTGAAATTAGGTGCTTACCAAGCTGCTCGTGATGTATTGGCAGAGAAAGAAGCTGAGTTTTCAACTGAACAACGCCAACAGGCAGAACAGTTACTGAATCAGATCGCATCTTAAGCAAAAGCCATTTAAAATAAAGCAGTCTTCCATGACTGCTTTTTTTATGATGAAAAAAATAGCTCTAATTTATATGGGTGGTACTTTTGGCTGTGTGGGTGAGCCGCTCAGCCCGATGCCTGCTGATGACTTTATTCCAAAACTCAAACATGTCCTACCCTTACATCTTGATATTGAATGTTTTGTCGCATCCGTTATACGGGATAGTAGTGCTTGCACTGCACCTGATTGGCTTACTCTCATCCATCAAATACAGCAACTTCAGTTACAACAATTCCAACATTTTGTCGTCATTCATGGTACTGACACTTTAAGTTACGCAAGTGCTGTATTGGCCCATTTTATAGGTCAATCTGCACATGTGGTCCTCACAGGCAGTCAGTATCCACTCTTTACTGTTTCAGGCGATAATACCCGCGAATTTACCGATGCAATTGATAATCTAAATTTTGCATTGGAATCTGTTCATACATCATCTGTGGGTGTGTATTTAGCATTTCACCATCATTTATATCATGCGCAATCAGCCTTAAAGGTACACACAACTGAACTGAAAGCCTTTGATGGCATAGATGCATCATTGCCAATTTCTTCAACTGATGCAGCTGTGATCATCAACGAACATATGCTAGAAAAGGCCGAAGCATTTAGCTGTGTCAGCTATATGTGGCAACCCATTGCTCCTGCATTGCAAGTCGCAAATTTAAAAGCATTTTTACAACAACCGCCCGACGCCTTAATTTTGCAAGGTTTTGGTACAGGCAATATTTCAATTAATGCTGAACTTTTAGACTTATTCAAATCACTACAAAACAAAGGTTGCGCCATTCTACTCAGTACACAAGTGATTTTTGGCAGAATTGATCAACGCTATGCAATAAGCGAATGGGTACAACAAAGTGGGCTCTTGGTGAGTAATTGCTATGGGCATGCAGATCTTTATGCCAAATGCTTAAAAATGTATTTACAATACGACAGCGCAGCAGAATGGTCAGCGCATTGGAATGACTAAGGTAATTTGAGGTAACTATGCAACGTTTTGCAATTGGGATTGAGTTTTGTGGCATGCAGTATAAAGGCTGGCAAACTCAGCAACCGGGTGTACCAAGCGTGCAAGAAACCATTGAAACTGTCTTAAGTAAAGTTGCCAATGAACCGATTATGCTGCATGGCGCGGGTCGTACCGATGCAGGCGTACATGCCACCAATATGGTTGCGCATTTTGATACGAATGCGATTCGTCCTATTCGTGGCTGGCTCATGGGCAGTAATAGCCAACTGCCGAAAGACATCTCAATCCAATGGATTAAAGAGATGGATCACGAATTTCATGCGCGCTTCAAAGCGCAAGCACGACGTTATCGCTATGTGGTCTATAACAATCCCCAGCGCCCTGCCTTATTGCATAAACAAGTGACGCATGTATATGCCCAACTTGATGTTGCCAAAATGCAGCAAGCGGCAACAAAGTTTGAAGGCACACATAATTTTGAAAGCTTTCGTGCCGCTGCCTGTCAATCCAATCAGCCAGTCCGCCATGTACGTCACTGCCGCCTCATTCAACATGGCTGCTATTTAGTGCTTGATATTCAAGCTGATGGATTTTTACACCATATGGTTCGCAACATTATGGGCTGCCTCCTTGAAGTCGGTCAGGGCATGTATGAGATTGACCATATTGACGCGATTTTTGCCGCAGAAGACCGTAAAGCAGCAGGCGTGACTGCACCACCAGATGGTTTATATTTCATTCACGCAGACTATCCTGCACAGTTTGAATTACCTAAAGTTCCACTAGGGCCACATTGGTTAAATATGCCTGAGTAAAAAATCCCTCCCAGCCTCCCTTTTATAAAGGGAGGAGCAATCCTTCATTTTAAACTTGGGTTTATAAAGCTCCCATTTGACAATAAGAGGCACTCCCCTCCTTTATTAAAGGAGGGATTGGGGGAGGATTTTATCGAAGAATAACCTTAACGCTGCTTACGCTTACGATATTCCACAGGCGTTTCATTGGTCCAGCGTTTAAACGCGCGATAGAACGTACTCGGCTCAGAAAAGCCGGTTAAATAGACAATGCGTTCAACACTTTCATTGGTATTCGCCAACAGTTTTTTCGCTAAACGACAGCGATAATCTGACAAGATTTGCTGGAAGCTGGTATTTGCTTCAGACAACTGAGTACGTAAGCGACGTGGTGTAATATTCAACTGCGCAGCGACTGTTTCTAGCGTTGTTTCCCCACTTTCAAGAGTTGAACCAATAGCACGTCGAACTTCACCCACCAAGTCATAGCGCGCCAATTCCTGCAATTTTTCAATCGCCAATTGTTCATGTAATTGTAATAGCTCAGGTTCTGCCTGCCACAACTGATATTCCAAAATGGCGGGATCAAAATACAGACGCGTTTCTTTCTGCCCTAGACTAACTGGGCATTCATAAATACGGAAATATTCATCATCCGATGCACCCTGACTAAAATTAAAGTCAATATAAATCGGTTGAAAACGCCCTTCTGTAATGAACTTAAAAAAACGTAAAACGCCAGATAAAGCGCATTCAGAAAAATGGCGATTGACAATGTTTTCTGCCCATGGCTGTTCACCATTGGTCAAATAACAACGGTCATCTTCAATGACTAATTTGGCATGAAAAGCATCGCTAATTAGACGTTGATAAGCCAAAGCACGCTTCAGCCCTTCACCAAAATTTTCAGATGAAATAAACAGGTGCTCAATCACTTGTCCGCGATATAAAGGCAAATGTTCACCGAGATGCAATCCGATGTCAGGATCCTTACTGACTTCTTCTGCAGCCACCCAAAAGGCAAATTGCGCGTTGAGCGGGGTACGGTCATTGGTTTCGACCTGATTTAAAGCGACACCCGCTTTTGTTAAAATTTCTTCTGTTGGTAATCCTGCACGACGAATCGCTTGATACCCCAAACGCAGTACAACAGATGCATCAGTTAGCTGCCCCACTCCAGAACCTTCCTTGTATGTACTTCATTTATACCTAAAAAGATTGAATTTAGATTAACTGCGATTGACCAAACTGACAACAGTTAGCTGATCTTTTTTGTAGAAAATATTTAACTGATTTGTTCGCTTATTTAACTGACAGTCGATCACTGCAAAACCTGTAATGGCTTGTATTTCGCAAAAGAATTGACTATAATTTGCGCCTTTCCAATTTATTCTTTTAGGTAGGCTATGGCCAATAAAGAGGAACTCATCGAGTTCGAAGGCGTTGTCACCGAGACGCTTCCTAATACTATGTTCCGTGTACGTTTAGAAAACGGTCATGAAGTGATTGCTCACATCTCTGGTAAAATGCGTAAACATTACATCCGTATTTTGACAGGCGATAGTGTTAAAGTAGAAATGACTCCTTATGATTTATCTAAGGGTCGTATCACTTATCGTGCACGCTAAGTTTTAGCGAAAGCAAAAAAGCCACTGAAAATAGTGGCTTTTTTAATGTCTGCACAATCAATTCTAAAAGATCAAAACTTTAAAATTTGACTATTTATTCAGCTTAATCCCACTCATCCTATGGAATTACACGTGGTAACAATTACTTTAATTTCATCCAGATGCAATAACACAAACAATAATGAAGAACTTTATCATGTAAAAATATTTTGCATTTATATAGCACTGCCGCTGACAACTTGTGCAACAATGAAGCAAGAAAAATTAGATCAATCCCTACAACAATATATTGGACAGTCTGTCATACAAGTACAACAGCAACTCAATTTAACCCAAATGGGTTATCGTCAGGCAGCAGCAACCGTGCAAACTAAAAATACACTCACTTATACCATCTTGCATAATATGTATGGTTTTATCATATGCATGTTCCTATTGATACGCCCAATATCGGCACAAGCGTGACAATGGGAGCTGCCATACCTCCCCCCATCTAAAAGCAATCTCAGCGTTGAAATGAAATGCCAAATTCAATTTAAATTAGAAAATAATGTCGTACAGTCTGTACATTACATTGGAAAGGCATGTTGATTTCTTGCAATATGCTTTGATATGAGTGTGGTCTAATAGCGTTGCCATGTATCAAATTCATACACTTATTACGCTCACAACGGATTAAACTAAGAATTATTGTTGTTTCGTGAGGCTGTATTCCATGAAATTAAGCATGATTTTTCCTTTAGGTTTTTTGCATCTTCACTTTGGTTCCGTAGCTATCTGCAGCGCCATTCTGTTGTCAGCTTGTGCAGCGACATCAACAGTGCCAAGTTACGAGCGACATCGCTATTTAGAGTCATTTATTGGAAAGTCCAGTGAGACGATCCGTACTCAACTCAATTTAAGCCAATTAGGCTATCAAAATATCAGCCCCGCCGAATTATATCCAGATCGTTTGAGTTACCGAGTAGCACGACCTGTTAGTATTCCCCTCCCCATGGCGGACAATCCTGCTATGGGCATAGGCAGTGGTGCAGCTGTACCTATTCCGAGTGGCACGCATAGTTATGATGTCGAGCTAAGTTGCTTAATTGAATTCAAACTGAAAAATAATATTGCGACCGATGTGCAATTCACTGGGCGAACTTGCTAATTTAGTAGTAACTCTGCATATATTGCTATCCGGCATTTTTTCCAAAACATAAAAAACGCAGCGTTAAGCTGCGTTTTTTCAATTCAATGAAAACTTAGTTCAATGCTGTTACTACAGCTTGACCCATTTCCACTGTACCGACTTTCGTACTGCCTTCAGACATAATGTCACCTGTACGTAAGCCTTGATCCAAAACATTACCTACAGCATCTTCAATCGCTTTAGCGGCAGCTTCTTCACGGAATGTGTAACGAAGCATCATCGCAACAGAAAGAATTGTCGCTAATGGGTTAGCAATGTTTTGACCTGCGATGTCAGGCGCAGAACCATGACATGGCTCATACATACCTTTACCATTTTCATCCAAAGATGCTGATGGCAACATACCAATTGAGCCCGTTAACATCGCCGCTTCGTCCGATAAAATATCACCGAATAAGTTACCAGTTACGATCACATCAAACTGTTTCGGTGCGCGTACCAATTGCATTGCAGCATTGTCTACATACATATGAGACAAGTTGATTTCTGGGTATTGTTCTTCTTTCAATGCAGTAACGGTTTGTTTCCAAAGCTCAGTCACTTCAAGCACGTTGGCTTTATCTACCGAACATACTTTACCGCCACGTAAGTTAGCCATTTCAAAAGCAACTTTGGCAATACGTTTAATTTCAGACTCAGCATAAACGTCGGTGTTGAAACCTTGTTTTTCACCGTTTTCAAGCTCACGAATACCACGTGGTTGACCGAAGTAAATACCACCAGTCAATTCACGTACGATAAGAATATCCAAACCTGACACGATTTCAGGTTTCAAACTTGAAGCATCTGCCAATTGTGGATAAAGAATCGCTGGACGTAAATTCGCGAATAAATTTAATTCTGAGCGAATTTTTAACAAACCACGTTCTGGACGGATTGAACGTTCAATACTATCCCACTTCGGACCACCGACTGCACCTAACAAAATAGCATCAGCTTTTTTTGCTTGCGCTGCTGTTACGTCAGGGTATGGTGAACCATGTGCATCAATTGCTGCGCCACCTAATAAACCTTGTTCCCAAGTCAAACCTAAGTTGAATTTTTCATTCACACGTGTAAGCACTTGTTCAGCCGCTTTCACGATTTCAGGACCAATACCATCACCTGGTAAAATCAAAATATGTTTTGACATGAGTGTTTCCATTTATACGCTGGCTTTATTACCAGTCAGATTTAAAGTTTTTTTTCTACGAACTCACCAAGTCCTGTTAAGACATTGTATGGGCGGCAGAAACGTCGAATGGTCTTTTTTTCCTGAATCAAATCAACACATAAAGGATCTGGCGCAGATACAGCCAATAAACTGCCTTTTTGCTTTGAACGATCACGGAACATTTTAAAACTATACTGCTGCTTGGCTCTAAAATTATGAATCACATGCAGAGATTCCGCTTTATCTGTTGAAATTGGATAAAATCGAATCACCACTTCATGCTGTCCCGGTGGCACAGAAAGATATAATGCATTCGGATCTGATAACGAATGGCCATTTAAACGGACAATGCCCGCTTTAATTGCAGCGCGTTGAACGTGGTGATTACTCGAATCAACCACCATTAATTTATCAAAACGCTCAAACTCACACGTCGCTCGACCTACGCAACGAATGACTGCATTATTTTTCGTGCTTTCAGTTTCTTTCACATTTTTAATGCGTGCTGTGTCAATGGTTTGACATGCACCCAGTGATGCTAGCACCACGCCTGTAACAATCAGCTGACCGAAGAACTTTCGCATTATTCGAACCCAACCTGTTCAATTCTGACTAACGTATAAATTTTGTTATGTCTGATATTAACAAGAGTTGGACATAGATACTACAGCGAAGTTCTTGGTCCATACTTAGGCTTTAATCTCAGCAAAAACCCAAGGTCGTGATTGCTTGGTTTTTTCTTCATAAGCTCGAATATCATCTGCAGCTTGCAAAGTTAGACCAATATCATCCAAACCATTTAATAAACAGTGTTTGCGAAATGGATCAACTTCAAATTTGAATGCTTCGCCCGTCGGGGTACGAACTTCTTGTGCTTCTAGATCAATGGTTAATTGATAGCCTTCAGTCGCAAGACATTCTTTAAATAATTGATCAACAATCTCTTCAGACAAGATCACGGGCAACATGCCATTTTTAAAGCTGTTGTTATAGAAAATGTCTGCATAGCTTGGCGCAATCACAGTACGGAAACCGTATTCTTCCAAAGCCCACGGCGCATGTTCACGGCTAGAACCACAACCAAAGTTGGCACGTGAAATCAAGATTGATGCACCTTGATAACGAGCTTGGTTTAATGCGAAATCTGGGTTTAATGGACGTTTTGAGTTATCTAAGCCCAAATAACCTTCATCTAAATAACGCAATTCATCAAATAAGTTTTCACCAAAACCAGTGCGTTTGATTGATTTCAAGAACTGTTTTGGAATGATTAAATCAGTATCGACATTGGCACGGTCTAAAGGTGCAACGATACCTTGTTCAACGGTATATTTTTTCATGCTGTTTGCTCCTAGCTGCCAATATTAGAAAGAACGTACATCAACAAAGTGACCTGCAATTGCGGCTGCTGCTGCCATTGCTGGGCTTACTAAGTGAGTGCGACCGCCATTGCCTTGACGACCTTCAAAGTTACGGTTCGAGGTTGATGCACAGTGCTCACCCGGTTGTAATTTGTCAGCGTTCATCGCTAAGCACATTGAACAACCTGGCTCACGCCATTCAAAACCAGCTTCGATTAAGATCTTGTCTAAACCTTCAGCTTCAGCTTGTGCTTTCACTAAACCTGAACCCGGCACAACCATCGCTTGTTTAATACTTGATGCAACTTTTTTGCCTTTTGCAATTTCTGCTGCTGCACGAATATCTTCAATACGCGAGTTGGTGCAAGAACCAATAAACACACGGTCTAATTGAATATCTGCTAACGCCTGACCTGCGGTTAAACCCATGTAATTATACGCACGTGTCCAGTCATTACGCTGAACATCATCTTTTGCTTGTTCTAAGGTTGGCACAGCTTGAGTCACAGGAATCACCATCTCAGGAGACGTTCCCCAAGACACTTGTGGCTCAATTTCTTCACCTTGCAATACCACCACAGTATCAAAGTGTGCATCTTCATCAGAATGCAAGGTATTCCAGTATTCAACGGCTTGATCCCACTGCTCACCTTTCGGTGCATATGGACGGTCTTTCACGTATTCAATGGTTTTGTCATCGACAGCGACCATACCCACACGAGCACCGCCTTCGATTGCCATATTACATACGGTCATACGGCCTTCAATCGACATATCACGGAACACTTGACCACCAAATTCAATCGCGTGACCTGTACCACCTGCGGTACCAATTTTACCAATAATCGCTAAAACCACGTCTTTAGACGTTACGCCTTGACCTAATTTTCCATCAACGCGAACCAACATGTTTTTCATTTTCTTTTGAACTAAGCATTGAGTTGCCAATACATGTTCAACTTCAGATGTACCAATACCATGTGCCAAGCAACCAAATGCACCATGTGTTGCAGTATGCGAGTCACCACATACCACGGTCATACCAGGCAAAGTTAAACCTTGCTCAGGCCCGACCACATGTGCAATCCCTTGACGCACGTCATTAATGTCAAATTGCGCAACATTAAAAGTTTTGCAGTTATCATCTAAAGTTTGTACTTGAATACGTGAAGTATCATCTTCAATACCAGCAATACCTTCAGAACGTTCTTTTTTAGAAGTAGGTACGTTATGGTCAGGTGTTGCAACGTTTGCACTTAAACGCCATGGTTTTCGTCCCGCAAGCTGTAGACCTTCAAATGCTTGTGGTGAAGTTACTTCATGCAATAAATGACGGTCGATATATAATAATGAAGAGCCATCATCTCGTTGTTTTACTAAATGGTCATCCCACAATTTGTCATACAATGTTTTTGCTTTTGGGGTTTCGCCTGCCATGTCGATTTGCTCCACTGGACTGGGTAAATTCTTTCGTTAAATCGATTATAACGAGCTATTAACATAAATCTAATTTATCATTTTTATTAGTTTAAAAACTTATAGGAATGATAAAAAGTCAGTGATTTCACTGCTTTTTTAAATCTAATTATCTAGCTGAAAACAGCGCCAATTCTGGCTTAACGCCTAGTTTCTCTTTTACATTTCGCCTGCATTTTTATAAGCATAATCATTCTGCAAAGGCATAATTAAAAAATTCAATGATGATAAATTGAAATTTCTCTTTTACAATGCAAATAAGAATCATTATTATTAAATCAAGCCAAAATGAATTGATTAAACAAGGAGCATTCTCATGGCACACATTAACAAATTCGTCGAAAACAATCAGCGCATGTTTAAGAAAACATTGAGCTATTACATCATGCACATTACGGTTGCGATGCTTGTTGGTTATTTTGTCACTGGCAGCTGGGCAATGGCTATTACTTTAAGTTTACTTGAACCGACTGTTCAAGCATTTGCCTTCTTCTTCCACGAAAAAGCTTGGGAAAAGAAAGATAAAATTGATCAGGAAAATATTCCCGCTTAATTTCCTTTCGCTGTTCCTTGTTCAAAACCACCCTCGGGTGGTTTTTTTATTCTGCATCACGTTTATAGAGCAGGATTGTCACAACTGTAAATCCGATGAGACTACAATTTATCTTGCTGTGTTTCATGCGCATGCACTAACTGCTCAATTGCAATAAGTAACTGTGTTTTCGCTGCATTACATTCAGCTGCGGCTTGATTTTCATCATCTTCATCGTCTGCAAGTTCATATACGGCACAGCGCTTTTCAACCGTACCTTCAAAAATGTCCAGTAGATTTTTTATATGTTTAAGATCCATATCTTTATCCCTCAAGGAAAATATCAACAAGTTCTGCACATTTTCCAGTTTTATGTCTAATGTTCAGAATCATTCAATTTGATTCGCGCCAATACTTCAAACAGTTGATTCAAGTCGAAAACAGCCTTTCTATTATTCTTAAAATTGCCATTTAAATTTTTCTATAAATTAGCACTGAAATTCGCCTAAGTTACGAGTTGTCTTTGACTTCATTGAGTACATGCAAACCATGCCTCAATGCCTGTACTCACACTATTATGCACATTGTCATCAATGCATAAATCAGAGACTTTGTAACAACGAATGAAGAAAAAAATACATATCTAAAAAATAACTTTAATGAAAGAAAATTTGCTCATTCAGCGCATTTTTTCAAATCTTAGCTGAGTCTCGCTGTAACCAGATGTTAGTCACGACATGAATGATTAAAAGCGCCTCATTCGCCCTTTTATGGAACGAATTTATTTAAAGTGATTAGAAAACGATAACTTATAGGACTTACGCATTGACGGATTCAAAAAAGTATTAAAATACTTTATAAAGTATCTGTGATCAGACGAATTAAACATGCTTCTACAGCAACTTGTACATTACCCATTTATATGGGCTTTCTCATG
>NZ_VPDH01000054.1:0-27548 GCF_013417785.1 Acinetobacter sp. YH12227
GCGAGGCTTTAGGAGAAGCTGCAACTTCTCCAAAAAGCTTGAAAATCATTTCAAAGCCTTTGATTTAGTGTTCTTTTATATCAATAATGGATTCGTTTAATGCCAGCATACTTTTTGAAACACCACCAAGGCAGGAATTAAACATGCGACTGAAATTCCATACAACACATAGGTTGCTTGGAAGATGCTTAGATTAGCAGTAAAAGATGAGATGCTTAGCGCCAAAACCATATTCGTCAGCCCTACCCAAAGCAAGCGATAGACTGACCATCTTAAATACTTTGCAAGCAGAGTCTGCATAAGTACTAACGAAATTCCAACAATCAACGAACATTCTGCAAAATGCACTGCACCTTGTGCTGCATTCATATCAAAACGATCTTGAATATAAAAGCCAGCAGTCAAATTGACAGTAACAATGGCAAGGTACAAGCTAAAGCCTAGTATCAACCATGCATAGCATTGTTTAATACCAAAATTGGATGCAGTTTTAGATACAGACTCATTATTAATAATTTCTGACTTTTGAAAAGTTAAAGTTTGCGGTTCAAAAGCTATAATAACGATGCCTGAAATCAGACTTAATATAATAATTGCACCCCATAGCGGCGTCATCATACCACCAAGACCTAATAATAAGGTCGTCAGTAATGGTCCTACAATGACACCGACACTGTTTAATGCGCCGAATTTAGCCATAGCCTGCGAACGTTGTTGTTCGTTGTTATTGGTCGTCATGACATAACTTTGTAAGGCAATTTGTGGCATCGCCATAAATACACCAGTTGCTGCACGCGCAAACATGAGCAAACTAAACAAGACCACTAGACTTACTTGAGCACTTAATCCGTAATTCAATACCACAGCAAAAAGCCCCCAAGTGATCGCCATACCCACCAATCCAATGCTGAGTAATTGATAAATTGAAAATTTGTTTTGCTTTTTAGAAATGTATAACGCAGAAATTGCCATCAGTAATGCACCAATAGACACCATTGCACCACCTTGTAATTCGGATAGTTTGAGCTCTCGAATTAAAGGTGCGAGCAAAGGAAGTATCATAGAAAAACTTGCACCATTGGCTAAACTAGCGGCAATAAACAGCTTGTTATTACGATCCATTATTTTTGTTATCCATTTTTAGTGGCTACGTTATAACCAATCGATGTGGCTTAAGCCACCCCTATTTTGTAAGCTGGCTTAGCTCTTATTTTTTGAATAATTTAAACGTGGCGGCATTGTATTACAGAACACAATTCATTTTTTGATAAGCCCAGTTGTCATCGGCTACTCGTAATATACTGGCAAATAAAACAGCCTTTACGCTTCTAAATAAAGGCTCATTTAATTTATTTCTTCAAACAGCGATGTTTTAGATATTTAGGCCTATGACTTAAGCATCTAAAACATCGGCAAATTGTGCGCTTAACACTTTAGCTAAATCTTGTGGTTTTAAGCCAATATCCAGGCCACGTTTACCACCACTGACATAGATTTTATCGAGCTGTGCTGCCGAAGCATCAATGACTGTTTTTAAGCGTTTTTTCTGACCAACAGGACTAATCCCACCCACCAGATATCCAGTTAAACGCTCTGCATCTTTAGGATCAGCCATTTTTAATTTTTTGCAGCCAAACGCTGAAGCGACCTTTTTCAAGTTTAGTTGATATTCAACCGGTAAAACGGCGACAAAATAATTTTTATTATCGGTAACCATTAAGGTTTTAAACACAACATCAACACTTAAGCCAAGTTTTTCAGCTGCTTCTAAGCCAAAACTTTTGGCATCTGGGTCATGTTCATATTCATGAATTGAAAAATCTATTTTGTTGGATTTTAAAAGTTTAGTTGCAGGAGTCATTACTTTTTCGTTTTTCCATTACTACTTTACGGCTGTATTTATTATATGCCTTTCAGCAATCAAAATTCGACACTAATACATTTCCTACGACCTTAAGACTTATGTTGACAATCTTTAACATTGATTTGCTTGTAAGCAAAACCAACTAGCGTATAAAATTTATGCAAAACATAATGCTACAACAATAATATGCCTTCGATTTATCAACTTAAACCCGCCTTTCAAAACTTACTTCGGCCTCTAGTTAAATCTCTTTACACAATAGGTATTAGCGCAAATCAAATCACTTTGCTTGCTATGTTTATTTCTTTAGCTGTTGCAAGTTTCATTTATATTTATTTTTCTAAACATGGCATCGGGCTTTTATTGTTGATCTTTCCCCTTTGGATGCTTATTCGGATGGCTTTTAATGCAATTGATGGCATGTTGGCTCGTGAATTTAATCAGCAATCTAAACTTGGTGCTTTTTACAATGAACTATGCGATGTCATCTCTGACACTGCTTTATATTTCAGTTTGATTTGTTTTGCATTTATTCAAGCTGAGCTACTGATACTTGCCTCTTTTCTTTCTATTTTGTCTGAATATACAGGGGTCATGGCACCCCTCATTGGAGCAGAACGCCGTTATGATGGCCCAATGGGTAAAAGTGATCGTGCCTTGGCCTTTAGCCTAATTTGCATTGTTATAGCAGCATATTCAATTTTTGATTTTGGTCTGAGCTTGCTGTCTCAGATCTGTAATGGCATTTTAATCATAATTATTTTACTGCTTGCAGTGACCATTTTTAACCGTATTAAAAACAGTATCCATATACCTGAATAAATCATTTTAACCACGCACTTTTGAGCTGCGATTTTTAGCTTTAATTTTTTAAAACCAAGAAATTTGAATTTTATAAGAGAATTAACCATGTATAACAACACACAACATACGTTTATTAGCCACGACGGCACTGCTCTTTTTTATCAGCGTTGGGAAAATGCAGAACCAAAACGTAATCGTAAGAAAAAAGCCGTGATTTTGTTTCACCGTGGGCATGAGCATTCAGGACGAATGGCACATTTGGTTGAAGAACTGGGTTTAAACGAGTTTGATTTTTTTGCCTGGGATGCCCGTGGTCATGGTCAATCTCCGGGTGAACGAGGAGATGCACCGAGTTTTTCTGCATGTGTACACGATATCCAATATTTCGTCCAACATTTACAGGCGGAGTACAACATCCAGCCAGAAAACATTGCCATAGTTGCTCAGAGTGTCGGTGCGGTTCTAGCTGCAACATGGGTACATGACTATGCACCTAAAATTCGTGCGCTGTGTTTAGCCTCACCTGCCTTTGATATTAAATTATATGTGCCCTTTGCAAAACCAGGTCTAAATTTACTCAGTAAAGTACGCGGTAACTTTTTTATTAACAGTTATGTCAAAGCAAAAATGCTCACGCACGATCAAGAGCGTGCAAAAAGTTATGACACCGACCCTCAAATTGCCCGCGCCATTTCAGTCAGAATGTTACTTGGTCTGTATGCAGCGTCAGAACGGATTGTTCAAGATGCACAACATATTTTTGTGCCAACGCAAATTCTTTGTTCAGGCTCAGACTTCGTGGTTCAGCAAAAACCTCAACGTGAATTTTATGCAAAACTGCCACATCCATTAAAAGAGTTTCATGTGTTGGATGGCTTTTACCACGATACTTTAGGCGAAAAGCAACGTCAGATTGCAACTGATAAAATTCGACGTTTTATTCTGCAATGCTTTGCACAAAACTATGCAGCACCGAATGTCTTAAATGCCGATAAAATTGGCTCAAGTTGCGCCGTTGCCGAAACTTTGAGTTCTACACTTCCTAAAAACTCGCTTAAACACGCCTTTTGGAATCTAACCAAGCAAAATCTAAAAATTGGCAGCATGTTTTCCAGTGGCTTAAAAATTGGGGAAGATACAGGCTATGACTCTGGCAGTACACTCGACTTTGTTTATCGCAACCGGACTGAGAGTTCCAATCCCATTGGCAAGTTGATTGATCGCCAATATTTAAATGCCATTGGCTGGCGTGGTATTCGTGTACGTAAGCAAAATATTGAAGCCATGCTGAAAAAATATGCCAATCAGATCATTCAAGATCATCAAGCTGTCAGAATTATGGACATTGCTGCGGGTCATGGTCGCTATATATTGGATGCCGTTCAACAGCTTCCGCAGCAACCTGACTCCATTTTGCTGCGCGATTACAGCAACCTAAATGTAGAAGCGGGACAGAAAATGATTGAGCAGCGTGGTCTCGCTGATCTTGCCCAATTTGTCCAAGCCGACGCTTTTGATACTGCTTCGCTTGCCAGTGTAGAACCCAAACCTACCCTTGCCGTGGTATCAGGACTTTATGAATTATTTAGTGATAACGATCTACTACGCAAATCCCTAACAGGTCTTAGTCAAGCGATCGAATCACAAGGCTACTTGATCTACACAGGACAAATTTGGCATCCGCAACAAGAGTTTATTGCTCGTGCGCTGACCTCACATCGCAAAGGAGATGCTTGGGTGATGCGTCTTCGCTCTCAAGCAGAAATGGATGCCTTAGTCGAACAAGCTGGATTTAAAAAAATCGATCAAGTTATTGATGAATTTGGTATTTTCACCGTTTCAGTCGCTCAAAAAATCTAAATGGGTGAACAGCATGCTAGATTCAAACAAACAAGATGGCACATGGAAGCTCGGTCTACTCTGCCTAGCGGTGCTTGCGCCATTCTTTTTTCTTAGCTATGGCTTTGCAAATCAATACACATCTGGACTGTCTCAAGTCCCATCCATCGTTTTTGCTTGGGAGAAATACATCCCGCTTTGGCCATGGAGTATCGTGCCTTATTGGTCGATTGATTTATTTTATGGCTTATCTTTACTGCTGTGTTGGAATCGTTTTGAGTTAAAACAGCATGTACTTAGGCTATTTACTGCACAGATTATTTCTATTACCTGCTTTTTGCTGTTCCCGCTCAAATTTAGTTTTGAACGTCCGGAACTCAGCGGATTTTTTGGATTGTGGTTTGATGTATTAATGGGCTTCGATAAACCATTTAATCAAGCCCCGTCTTTACACATTGTTCTGTTGGTGATTTTGTGGGAGTTTTACCGTCGTCATAGCCAAGGAAAATTAAAATTTCTCGTCGATGCTTGGGCATTTTTAATTGGTCTATCCGTGCTGACCACTTGGCAGCATCATTTTATTGATATCCCAACAGGCATTCTCGTAGGTGCACTGTGTTTATGGTTATTTCCTCTACAAGTTCAATCACCTTGGGCAAAAAATCTAACTAGCCGCCTAACGCTTAAACATCTGAAAATTGGTGGCTTATATCTACTCGGTGCATTTTTTTTAGCCGCGCTTGCCAATGCTAAAGGCGCTTGGCTTTGGTTACTTTATCCGGCATCGAGTCTATTGATGGTCGCATTGGCTTACTTTTTCAATCGACCGCATTTATTCCAGAAGCAAAGTAATGGACAAATGACCATTGCAGCTTGGCTACTTTACGCGCCTTATTTTCTATTTGCGTGGCTCAATAGCCGTTTGTGGACAAGATCGCATCAAGAAGATTCAAAAATTATCCATTTTCAACAGCATGATCTATATTTAGGTCGTATTCCAAATCAACAACACCTTCAATACTATCAAGCCTGCTTGGATTGCTGCGCTGAAATGCCTATTGCACGGAAGCAAGATGACCAAAATTATAAACAGATTCTCAGCCTAGATTTAATTCCTTTGCAAGCGACACAGCTCAAGCAAGCAGTAATTGTTTTAGATGAATTAATTGGACTTGATATAACAATTGATAAATCGACTCACAATGCCGAAGTTTTGGTATTTTGCGCACTGGGCTATTCTAGAAGTAGCGCTGTCCTCACTGCATTTTTACTCAAGCATTATCCCGAACATTCTGTTGAAGATTGCATCAGAATCATTCGTCATGCACGTCCATGGGTAGTCTTAAATCAAGCTCAAATCAAACAACTTGATATCTATCGCCTTAAACTTAAAGGTTTAGCACCATGACCATGCAAATGCGACTACTTGCCAAGCTGCTAAATTGCTCGAAGGAATTACTTTGCTCTGCATATCTAGCATTTATTTTCAGTCTCTTACTGCTTATTTGGCATCGCCAATCACTTATTTTAGATAGCTTATTTTGCTTGATCTGTTTGCAGCTGATCGCCCTACAACATTTTGTCAGTATTCGTGTTCAATTTGATGCGGATATCTTAGAAATGCTGAGTCAGCCATCTAACAGCACATCTCAAGATGTGCAACTTGAATCGCTAACTACTGAACTGGATCAGAGTCTGATTGCGCTAAATCTAATGCCACCCGCCAAAGCCAATCGTGATTGGTCAGTTCGGCTTCAAGCTTGCAAAGTTTTATTTAGGCTTCAAATTTTGCTCTTAGTCTTGCAATATTCCGTTTTTATTTGCATATTTTTGCTTTATCGATAGATAACTATAAAGAACATCATGCCAACATTACCCACGCCAGATTCCGATAACACGATTATTCGTCCCAATAAACGAGGGAATATTTTAAGCCGTTCATTGGCTCGGTTCATTGCCTATCTTACTCGTCGAGGTGCACGTCTGCTCACTGGCGCACGTAGCCTTTGGGTCGGCTGCAAACCTGTGATGAAACAGCGGATTTACTATGCTAACCATAACAGTCATATCGATTTCATCCTACTGTGGTCATCTTTGCCAACCGATTTAAGACGACAAACACGCCCGATTGCGGCATCAGACTATTGGTTAAAGGATGGTTTTCGACGCTTTTTGATTCAGGACACTTTTACCGGTGTGACCATTCAACGTAACCGAGTGAATAATCAAGACCCTTTACAGCCTGTAAAAGATGTTTTGGCAGAAGGTTATTCAATTATTTTCTTTCCTGAGGGCACGCGTAATCTAAATGATGATGTTGAACTATTAGAGTTTAAAAGCGGCTTATACCATTTAAAAACTCAGTTTCCTGATGTAGAGGTGGTTCCAGTCTGGATTTCAAACTTAAAACGCGTCATGCCCAAAGGTGCATTGGTTCCCTTGCCACTACTTTCCACGGTGATTTTTGGGCAGCCTTTAATCCATGATGAAAAGCAGAGTAAAGCAGACTTTTTACATTATGCCCAAGCTGAATTGCTGAAACTTAAAGCATTGGAGTACCAATAATGGATTTAAGTAATGCACAAATGACCTATTTATTGTTTGGTATCTTTGCCGCCATTTTGGTATTTGCATCAACGATCGGTTATATCCTGAAACTCCGAGCTGGCTACGCTCCGGCCCCTGTCATCGACAACTTAAATGCACGTATCAATGCATGGTGGGTCATGTTGTTGGTATTAGGTTCAGCCATCATGCTAGGAAAAATAGCCTTCGTGGTGTTATTTGCACTGATTTCGCTGTTCGCCCTACGTGAATTCATTAGCCTATTGCCAACACGCCGTGGCGACTATTTTCCTCTGCTGATTGCTTTTTATTTTGTTATTCCTTACCAATACTATTTGGTCTATATCGATTGGTACGGGCTGTATTCGATTTTTATCCCGTTGTACGTGTTTTTACTCATTCCAATTGCCACTTTAAAACAAGAAGATACCACGCGCTTTTTAGAGCGCAGCGCCAAAATACAGTGGGGACTGATGATCAGTGTGTTCTGTATCTCGCATGTGCCTGCACTGTTAAATTTAAAACTGCCCGGTTTCAGCGGTGAAAAAATTTGGTTGGCTATTTGGTTGATTATGGTAGTGCAAGCCTCCGATGTGCTGCAATATGTCTGCGGTAAGCTGTTTGGCAAACACAAAGTTGCACCCGTTCTTTCCCCATCTAAAACCATTGAAGGCTTACTTGGCGGGATTGTCTTAGCAACGGCGCTTGGCGTGGTAATGTCTTGGCTAACACCTTTTAATTATATACAGGCCACAATTATTGGTTTGATTGTCTGTATTTTTGGTTTCTTTGGTGGTTTGGTCATGTCTGCGATTAAGCGTGATCGCGGTGTGAAAGATTGGGGGCAATTAATTCAAGGTCATGGTGGTATGTTGGATCGAATTGATTCTATTTGCTTTTCTGCGCCAGTATTCTTCCATATTTTGCGTTATTGGTGGTCTTAGACTTTATTTAAAAACTTCATAATTTAGAAAGCTCCATACGAGTTAGACCAATTTCAAATTTCTAACTAAAAAAATCCCGAATGTATCGGGATTTCTTATGTGTGGAGTCAGATTTAATGATGAATCAAGCCTAAATTAAACATCACTTGAAGCAAATTTCTTTAAAATCGCTGCACTTCGTTTAGGAAAAATATTGGCTTTGTCCAAATCCCCTTCATAATGATCATAAACTCGTTTATCCATCATCTTAAACCATAGTGAGGGTACTAATGCCGGAATTAACATGGTTGCATAACCACTTGGTAATTCTGGCGCTTCATCAAAATGTCGTAGTGCCTGAAATGGTCGAGTTGGATAGGCATGATGATCAGAATGACGCTGCAATTGATACAAAAATAAATTCGTCACAATATTATTGTTGTTCCAACTGTGTTCAGGCATGGTACGGGCATAACTGCCATCAGCCTTTTGCTCACGCTTTAAACCATAATGTTCAATATAATTAATAATTTCAAACAGGCTCACCCCATAAAATGCTTGAGTGACTAAATATGGCGTGACCCGCACACCAAACACTTTTAGCATAGCGGCATGGAAACCAGCACTCATCGCCCAACCATGAAACAGCTCATTTTCTTTGGAAAAGAAGCTTAAACCTTTACGTTTTAATCGCTGCTTTTCAATTCGAATCGCTGACTTAATTCCGCCAAATACGGTACGTGGCCAAAACTCATAAAATGTTTCGCCCATTTTTGAAGATGCAGGATCTTCAGGTGTTGCAGCACGTTTATGATGACCGTATGGATGCTCAATCCGGAAATGGCTATAACCCAAAGGTGCTAGTGTCGCATGCGCCCAGTAATGATCTTTTTTATGCGGACGATGGCAGAGTTCATGCGCTGTATTTACCCCAACACCATTTATTGCCCCCATTGAAATACCGAGCAGCAATTGATCAATCAGTGATACATCCTTACGTGTCACTACAAAACCTGCGAAAGCGTTCGCAGCCATTTGTAGTGGAATAAAGAGTTTTACAATGCGGTCATAATACGGATCATTCACCAAGACTTTAATATCATCATCTGTTGGATTGTTAGCATCATCACCAATCAACGCATCTAAAGCGGGAATTATCACATGCAGCAACAGTGGTCCCCCCATCGCAAACAGTTTTTTTGTCGATTTTGGACCAAAATGATAGCCGGCTAAAATCCCCATTCCAATAACAGGTAAGCCTGGACTGAGTAGCCAGCCATAGCGTTTTCTATCTAAAACACTGCCAATTTTCTTTTCCAATTGTGCAAGCTGCTGTTCATTTAATTTTACTGGTGCATTCATGCTCTTATCTTCCCTATTTACTTCTTCTGTGTTTATATTCAACAAATAAGGATTGCGATAACAGTTTTAAGCGTCCAAAAAAACTATGTGATCGTCTTTGGCATGTATGGATATATGCTGGCCTTAAAGCACATAAAGATGATGTTTTACTATAAAATTAAGATGAGTAAATATTTGAAATATGGATGCTTTAAGTAAAATTTTTGATGATATTCATTTACACCGTTCAGAATATATTTATCTAAAATCTAAACAAGCGTGGTCATTTCAGTTCCAAGATCATGGCGCAATGATTGCCTATGTAGTTATATCGGGTCAGTGCCTAGTACAACTTAACAACGAACAGATTCAACTTGAAGCTGGCGATTTATGCTTAATTCCATCTGGCCAAAATCATCAATGCCGATCTATTCAAATTGATCCTTTAGTTGAGTCACTCAATATCACACCGCTCTTTCAAGAAAAGCGACATAAAACTGTAGATTTAAATCCGTCTGAATCAGACACAACTGAAGAATTGTTGATGCTTGCAATTCGGGGGCATGTCGACAGCATTATGGCGCGACCACTGTTTAATGCATTACCGAATGTTTTGCATATTCAACATATTATGAGCAGCACTGCACCAGAATGGCTGCAAATCGGCTTGCAGTTTTTAGCTGTCGAAGTGAATCAAATCCGCCCAGGCCGCGACAAAATTTTGGATCATTTAGTGAGTATCTTATTTATAGAATGTGTACGTGATTATATTGCGGCAATGCCAGACTCAAATAACTGGTTACATGCACTCAGTCACCCTGAACTATCGAATGCACTGGCCGCCATTCATGAACAACCACAACAGCCATGGACGGTAGAAAGTCTGGCTGAACAATGCTGTATGTCGCGTTCAAAATTTGCGAGTTTATTTACGCAGATAGTTGGCGAAACTCCATTGGCCTATTTGCAACAGCACCGTTTACGTCTGGCTGCACAACATTTAAAAATGGGCCAACTTACCATTCAGCAAATTGCCTATCGTGTTGGTTATTCATCTGAAACAGCTTTTAGCCAAACTTTTAAAAAGTTTTATGACCTCACACCAACACAGTATCGACAGCAGTTTCAAGTACAAAAAATATCAGTGAATTAAAATTCCCACATCTAATGTAAAACGAAACAATAGGAACACATTCATTCAACTCAAACGCATTATTGATTTAATGTATTCAAGATAGATTGCACTGGATCTTCACTGTTACCTGCCAATAATTGCTTATGCATGGTCAAATGCTGCATCGACTGAATTTGCGCAGTTTCAATATTCATCAATTTTTCAATTTCAGACGCCAAATTTTCAGGTGTAGCATCATGCTGAATCAATTCTCTAATGACCTTTTTACCCGCAATAATATTGGGTAGAGAATAATAAGGAATTTTGATCAAAAATTTCACCACATGATACGTCAGCCAATTCAGCTTATAAAACGTTACCATTGGACGGTGTAATAACATGGCTTCTAATGTCGCTGTACCCGATGCCAAAGCAACAATATTCGATGCATTCATCACTTGACGACCAATTTTAGATTCGGTGTCAGTATTTTCCATTATGCGGACTTTCGTTTGTAAAGCTTCCGGATATTGCTGTAACAAAGCCTCGATTTGTTGCTTACGCGCATCATTAATGGCTGGAATTAAGAAGATATATTCAGGATGCTTTTTGCTAATGATCTCTGCTGCAGACAAAACCAATGGCCCCAATCGCTCAATTTCACCACGACGACTGCCTGGTAACAATGCAATGTGCTTGGTCCTTTGATCCAAACCAAGTTCTTGCTGAGCCGCAGCTATTGGATTTTCTAAAGGGAGCTGGCTTGCCAATGGATGTCCGACAAATGCTGCCGGTACGTCCCATTTTTTATAAAATGCTTTTTCAAATGGAAATAGACACAGTACCAAATCAATACTGGCTTTGATTCCGTGCACACGGCCTTGACGCCATGCCCATACTGAAGGACTAACATATTGCACGGTTTTAATCGGTAGATTTTTTTGTTTCAGGCTTTTAGACAGTCTTAAATTAAAATCTGGTGCATCAATGCCGACAAATACATCGATAGGCTCTTTTGTCCAGGTTTCAACCAGACCATCACGTACCGCAAAAAGTTTTTTAATGTCTTTAAGTACTTCAACAATACCCATGACCGATAAAATATCCATCGGAAAATAACTTTTAAAGCCTTCAGCGATCATTTGTGGACCACCAATGCCTTCAAATTCGGCATCTATCCCCTGCTCACGAAAACTACGGATGAGTTTTGCACCCAATGTGTCACCGGAAACTTCTCCGACCACAATACCTATTTTGAGCTTCCGATTTTGCAAGTGCATTTCCTCTTAATTTTGCTGTATTTTACCATAGTGTTTTTATATTTAGTCTTGGCATTCGAATGCTTTTAAATTTGTTTAATGATTAAACCCATACAAATATTTTCTTATTCCAATTTTAAAGAAGGATTAAAATCAATTGATCAAACAGCAAATTTAAACTCAAAAAATAAATTTATACGTTTTTCATTTTCGTTATCTATTTTCTTTATTTAGACTTATCAATTACACAAAAATAAGAATATACAAACGCTGAAGCAATAAAAAGATATTCATTGCATACAATCTTTATCTATTTTTTTCACAAGCAAATCACTAATCGAGACAACGACTTATATGAATTAGTCATAACATATGCACGTTTTTTGATATTTGGCATATAACAATGGTTGGTCCTTTTGAGTTCATTCTTGCAGGTGTAGTAGTTGGTTTCTGCGTAGGCATTACCGGTGTTGGTGGTGGCTCTCTCATGACCCCAATATTAATTAGCCTATATAAAATTGAACCTCACATTGCAATTGGTACGGACTTGCTTTATGCCGCAATTTCAAAATTTTGTGGTTCTTTAGTCCATGCCCGTAAAATGAACATTGTTTGGCCCATAGTCATCTGGCTAGCTGTCGGAAGTATTCCTGCATCATTTGCCACACACTGGGTACTTGAAAACTATTTAAGCCAATCTACGCACTATAAAACGGTGTTAACAATGGTGCTTGGCTTCATGCTGACCCTGACAGGGATCTCAATTATTTTCCGTGGTCATATTGAACAATTCTTTAATAAGTTCCGTAAAAAATCTGAATTCGACGACATGAGTTCTGACTTAGAACGCGTTAATCTACAAGCCAAAAATAAACGCGCTCTAATTATCATTATGGGTGTCGTTCTAGGTGTATTTGTGACCTTATCATCTGTGGGTGCAGGTGCTTTCGGTATTATGGCATTGGTTTTAATGTTCCCTAATTTACCAATGATTCGAATTATCGGCTCAGACGTTGTACATGCTGTACTCCTAACTTTAGTTGCAGGTTTAGGACATATGAGTTCAGGTAACGTCGATTTTCATTTATTAGGTTGGTTACTTTGTGGTTCTATTCCTGCCATTATCATTGGTACGCTCATTAGTTCACGTTTACCTGAAAAAGTTATACGTAAAGTATTGGGTATCACGCTATTTATGCTAGGTATGAATTTCATTATCAATCCAGTAAAAGCGAAACCTGTAGAAAAGCCAGTGGTTGCAACACTGGCTGCACCTGCAACAATTAACACTCAGGTTTAAATTAACTCCCCGATTCATCACTTTTTTTTCAGAGACTTATTGATCTTTTTTATAACATTTGAGTGGTACATTCATGTTATATTCGGGTCACGAAACAACCTTTTGTATACTCAAACCAGTGACGGCAATGAATACTTTACAGTCTAATTCTACTTTCCAAAACGACATTGATGACGTGAATGTAAAAAGCATTCAGCCACTTGTTACTCCTGCAGAACTAAAAAAAGAGTTACCTCTGACTGAAACTGCCTATCAAACAGTCCTACAAGGCCGTGAAACTGTTCGTAATATTTTAGATGGTAATGACAAACGTCTATTTGTTGTCATTGGCCCATGCTCAATTCACGACACAGTCGCTGCGCATGATTATGCAGATCGCTTAAAAGCGTTAAGTGATAAAATTAAAGATTCAATTTATGTGGTGATGCGTGTTTATTTTGAAAAACCACGTACTACTGTCGGTTGGAAAGGTCTCATTAATGACCCTGACATGAACGACTCATTCAATATTGAAAAAGGTCTACGCATTGGTCGTAAACTTTTACTTGAGTTGAATGAAAAAGGTTTACCTTGTGCAACTGAAGCATTAGACCCGAACTCACCACAATACTACCAAGACCTGATTTCATGGTCTGCTATTGGCGCGCGTACAACTGAAAGTCAAACTCACCGTGAAATGTCTTCTGGTCTTTCATCACCTGTCGGTTTTAAAAACGGAACTGATGGTGGTTTAACTGTTGCAACAAATGCGATGCAATCGGTTAAACATGGCCACAGCTTCTTAGGTTTAAGCGATCAAGGACAAGTTTCTGTTATTCGTACAAGCGGGAACCCTTATGGTCACGTTGTACTTCGTGGCGGTAACGGTAAACCAAATTACGACGCAGGCTCTGTAGCTGAAGCGGAAGCTGCTCTTGCTAAAGCCAAAGTAAGTAGCAAAATTATGATTGATACTAGTCATGCGAACTCAAACAAAGACCCGTACCTACAACCCCTTGTGTTGAAAAACATTACTGAACAAATCCTTGACGGCAACAAGTCAATCGTGGGTATTATGGTCGAAAGTCACTTAAAAGGTGGTCGTCAGGATATTCCTGTCAACCTGTGTGACCTCGAATATGGTAAATCAGTGACTGATGGTTGTATCGATTGGGATACAACTGAAAAAGTCTTGTTAGAGATGCATGAAGCACTTAAAGATGTCTTGCCGACTCGCTAAGTGACTAAAACGCCATCTTAAAGATGGCGTTTTACTTTTAAGGGGAAATAAGTCTAATGAATGAAATCGAAAATACGTTAAGTCATATTGAAAACTTCCAATATATACATGAGCACTTATTGACCTCAGGACAACCATCGCCAACTGAACTGCAAACAATTAAAGAATATGGTGTTTCAACAGTCATCAATTTAGCGCTTACCGATGCATCGAATCACATCGACAATGAAGATCGTATTTGCTTGGATCTAGGGCTAAACTATATTCAAATTCCTATTTCTTGGGACACACCATCTGATGACCAATGTTTATTGGTACTAGACATGATTGATCATTTGGTTCAAGGCCAAACTGTGTGGCTACACTGTGCTAAAAACTTCCGTGTCAGCAGTTTAATGTATCTATATCGCCAATATTTTATGGATATAGACATGCCTACAGCACAAGAACACTTGCATCAAATTTGGGAACCAAATGAAACTTGGACAGGCTTAATTCATGCTGTCGCTGTACAGCTACAAGGCCGTAAAGCAACACAAGATTTACAACATGCCCTGATTCACCCTGATCATTTTGCGTGAGTGATCAAAACCGTCGCTGTTGATAAAATACCTTCTTGACGTCCAGTGAACCCTAGCTTTTCTGTTGTAGTCGCTTTCACACTGATTTGTGTAACATCAACTTGCAATACATCGGCAATACTTTGACGCATTTCTAAGTTATGTTTTGCAAGTTTTGGGCGTTCACACGCCACGGTGATATCTGCGTTATTCAACACATAACCACGATCTAAAATGAGTTGATAGACATGCTTGAGTAACACACGACTATCAGCACCTTTAAATTTTGCATCGGTGTCTGGAAAATGCTGTCCAATATCACCCAGTGCTAATGCGCCTAGCAAAGCATCACACAATGCGTGCAGTACAACATCACCATCTGAGTGAGCTTTTAAGCCATGTGTATGTGGGATCTGTACACCCGCTAAAGTAACGAAGTCACCTTTGTCAAAAGCATGTACATCCATTCCTTGACCAATACGAATTTGAGCAATCACGGCATAAATCCTTTAGAAAATAATAATTGAAATCTTGTATTCCCACTTTCTATTTCGCTATAGTGTGGGCAAGCGCAACATAGTGAAAGTATAAGCGATCATGCTGTTGAAAACTGATATAAATATCATCAAAAAATTCGGCTTAATTGTGTTATTTGGGCACTGTTTTACAGGTATGGCCCATGCGAACAGTATTGACTGCACACAACCGAAGCATGCATCACAGAAGCAATATTGCTCTAAGGCTTTAGACGAACCTCGCGAAAAGCTAGACAATTTATTTTTGACTGCACAACTTATTACTGATGCACCAGTACGTTTACTCATCGATACGCAAACACTGTGGTATAACCGTATTCAACAATGTAAAAACTTAGATTGTTTTAAGCAGCAGTTTGAGTTACGTCATGAAGATTTGAATATTTATACCTCAATGAATCAGAGCCTAACTCAGCATTTTCTAAAATTTGAAAATGGTCATTTTGCAGCTTCGCCTGTGCATCTAAAAGTTCATCAGTTGACTAAAGACCGAATCAAAATTGAAGGTATTGCCTACCGCAATCCTAACAATCGCGTAGAAACGCAAACGATTCCGTTTCTAGCCTACACAACACCAAATCAAAAAACTGAAATTACAGACAATGAAAATGACTGTAACTACACCTTTAACTACAGCAAAGCACTTCTTTCTGTACAAACTACGCAAAAAGGTTGTGAGCGGTTTTCTGGGATTTATCGACTATACGATTAATTCTAAAATATTAAAAAGCCTCAATATTTGAGGCTTTTTAATACATTGCCTTAAATTGGATGTGTACGTGCGACTTGTTGGCTAATCATCGCAGCCGTTGCAGCAGATAAAGTCCAACCTAAATGACCGTGGCCTGTATTATAAAAAATATGCTCTCGTTTGCCTGCATTCACGACTGGCATCATATTCGGCATCATTGGTCGAAGTCCTGCCCAAGGCACTACATGCTCAGTTGAAAGATTAAAATTGCGGTTAGACCAATCAATCAATGGTTGAATTCGATCAGCACGTATATCGCGATTGTAGCCATTAAACTCGGCTGTACCTGCGACACGTAAACGATTTTCTCCTAATCGTGAAGTTACAATCTTGGCACTTTCATCAAGTAAGCTCACCCAAGGTGCATTTGCCTGACTTTCTTCATCATTTAAGTTAATTGTAATTGAATATCCTTTAACTGGATAAACATTGACGCGATCTCCCAATTTATGGGCAAGTTCATAACTTCCAACACCACCACAGACCACGACTGCATCAGCTTTGAGTATTTCTGTTTCTTCTGAAGCTACCATGTTTTCGTTACTTGCTTTTAAGCGTAAATTTACACCATGATCATGATGTTCAAAATCAGTGACTTCAAAGCCCCATAAATAATTTACATCATAGCGTTCTGTGGCTTTAGCAAGCTGAGTGGTAAATTTATGAATATCTCCCGTTGCATCTCCGGGACAATAAAATCCAGCATAATATTCACCCGTCAAACTCGGTTCAATTTGTCTAATTTCAGCCAAAGTTACAGGATGACGCTCTAACCCTCCCTCACAGAGCATATTATTGACTTGAGTTGCAACTTCATAATCATGTTGATTATGAAAGAAATGTAAAATACCGCGCTTTTCGAGGTCAAATTGTAGTTTTTCATTTTCTGCAATTTCAAACAAACGTTGACGCGCCATCAAGGCTAAACGTACTGTTTCATGCGTATTGGCACGATAATCTTTGATATGCCCCATGAACTCAAAGAGCCATGAGTACTTATGCAAATTAAAGCTTGGGTTGAGTAACAACGGTGCTGTTTTTTGCGACATCCACTTTATGCCTTTCAGCACAGTGGCTTTTTGGTTCCAGACTTCAGCATTACATGCTGAAAGTTGCCCGCCATTGGCAAATGATGTTTCCATTGCGGGATATAAATGTTTATCAACAACTGTGACTTTATATCCCAATAAACCTAATTCATAAGCGGTCGTAACCCCTGTAATACCCGCTCCAATGACAACAATATGACACATATAGGCTCCTTGGAAATTTTATTTCCTATGCTCGCCCCATCTGTCATTGGTACCTGAGAGCTTCGGTGAGCCATGATGTGGCTAACCTTCCCCTTCGGTGAGTAAGTCCTGCTTACTTCTCTCCAGATTTTATGGATGATTACAGTCCTTTTGCCTGAGAGTTTCCTGGGGGAACTTGCTCCTTCGGCGAGCACATCTCGTGCTTCTCTCCTGCAACCACCTGTGGTTTGTTATTCAGCATATATTTGTATTTTGCCTTAACTAGATATGAGCAATTTTTATACCAAAGCTCAAGCCCTAATTTTCAAATTATTGTTAATTTTTATTTTTAAAGACGTTCTATATCGTTAATTTCAAGACTAAGCTATTGATTTTCATTATTAAGAATTAGAATATGATTGAGCAATTATTTTAGATATTTTTTGCCATGCCCAATTCAACACTTTACGCACGATTCGCTTCGATCATCGCTGCACATCCAATTGATGAGTTAACTCAAAGTGATTTGTTGTTAGTTGGACAAAATGGAAAGATAAAAAGTTTTTATGCACCATTTGAAGCCATAAATACTCAGGCGCAAGTCGTGATCGTTGGAATTTGCCCAGGCCAGCAGCAATGGCGAAATGCACTTTTAGCGATGCAATCAGCCTTAGTACTAAATTTACCTGAAAATGAAGTCTTAAATCATGCAAAAAGTAGCGGTGCATTTAGTGGGCCAATTCGCCATAACTTAACTCGATTGCTCGATCATATTGGTCTTAATGAAAAACTAGGAATTTCATCCACCTTTGAATTATTTACTGATCATCAGGAAATGGTTCAAATGTGTTCTGTATTACAGCAGTGCATACTCATTCATGATAAGAATTATGCTGGATCTGCACCGTCCATGCTAAAAAATGACTTTTTAAAACAACATATTCATGATTATTTTATTCCAATGGTTCAAAAACTTCCAAATGCCCTATACATTCCTTTAGGTAAAGGTGTTGATGAGGTACTCAATTATTTATCTAACTTAGGCTATTTAAAGCAAGAACAAATCTTGAGTGGTTTACCTCATCCGTCAGGTGCCAATGCTGAGCGTATTAAATATTTTTTAGGTGAAAAACCACGTCATCTACTTTCAACACAAACAAATGCTGATCAAATTGACTTCAATAAAGAACAACTACTTCAAAAGCTCAGAGCAAAGTAAGTCAAACTTCATTCAAATTTATCTTTTTTTCATCCTCACTTTTACTAAATTTCATCAATAAAAAAGTCAGACCGAAGTCTGACTTTACACACAAAATAAAGCGCTACATTATTTTGGCTCAATCGGTGCAAATGGAGCAACAACATCAGCATTTTGTGCACGATGACGCATAAAATGATCCATCAGCACAATCGCCAGCATAGCCTCAGCAATCGGGGTTGCACGTACACCAACGCAAGGATCATGACGACCTTTGGTCAGTACATCCGTATCTTCACGGTTAATAGTAATGGTTTTACCCGGCGTGGTAATTGAAGCAGTAGGTTTCAATGCAATCGCGACACGAATGTCTTGACCACTTGAAATACCGCCTAAGATACCGCCAGCATGATTTGCAAGGAAACCATCCGTCGTCAACTCATCACGCGTTTCATGACCGAATTGCTCTGCAACGCCAAAACCATCACCAATTTCCACGCCTTTTACTGCGTTAATTGACATCATGGCATGGGCGATATCTGCATCTAAACGATCAAATACAGGCTCGCCCCAACCTACTGGCACTTTTGATGCAATGATTTCTAACTTCGCACCACAGCTTGTACCTTGCTCACGAAGTGAAGTCACTAAAGCTTCAAAACGTGGGACTGCATCAGCATCACCACAGAAGAATGGATTGTTTGGTACTTCATTCCAATCCAGTTTTTCTGCTTTTTCCGTTCCAATTTGAGTCACATGTCCACGAATCTCAATACCAAATTTCTCAAATAAGAACTTCTTAGCAATTGCACCCGCTGCAACACGCATTGCAGTTTCACGTGCACTTGAACGACCACCACCTCGGTAGTCACGGAAACCATACTTATGGGTATAGGTATAGTCAGCATGACCCGGACGGAAAGTTTGTGCAATGTTGCCATAATCTTTTGATTTTTGGTCCGTATTTCGAATCAACAAACCAATTGATGTACCAGTTGTTTTACCTTCAAAAACACCTGAAATAATTTCAACTTCGTCTGGTTCTTTACGCTGAGTTGCAAACTTAGACGTCCCCGGCTTACGACGATCTAAGTCTTTTTGTAAATCAGCTTCAGAAAGTTCAATACCTGGTGGAACCCCATCAACGATAGCCATTAAGCCAACGCCATGAGATTCACCACAAGTCGTTACACGGAAGAGTTGCCCTATACTATTACCTGCCATGTCAAACGACTCCTTATGCTTGAACAGATTGAATGAATAAATCGCGGTATTTGCGGCACTGCTCAGCAGTTAAAGCAAAGATACCTGTGCCACCACGTTGGAACTGTAACCAGTAGAAGTCAACAGTATTAAAGTTTTGACGCATCGCCCATTCAGAGTTGCCGACTTCGATGACAATCAATCCATCTTCAGTTAAGTAATCCGCAGCTTGCGCTAACATTTTACGTACTAGATCTAAGCCGTCTTGACCTGCTGCCAATGCCATTTCTGGTTCATGATGGAATTCATCAGGTAGATCGGCCATATCTTCAGCATCAACATATGGTGGATTTGACACAATCAAATCATATTGATTTTCAGCAGGAATTTTTGCAAATAAATCAGACTCAAGCAAAGCAACTTGGTACTGTTTGTTATGATGTTCACAGTTAATTTGCGCAACTTCAAGAGCCTCTTTGGATAAGTCAGTTGCGTCCACTTCGGCATCTGGAAATGCATAAGCTAATGCAATAGCAATACAGCCTGAACCTGTACACATATCTAAAATGCGTTGTGGTGTTTTTGGATTTGGGTTTTCTGGCAGATTGTTCACTGCAGCACCCATCTCGCCATTTTCGCCTAAACAATAAGGTGCAAAACGATTTTCAATTAATTCAACAATTGGTGAACGCGGAATTAAAACACGTTCATCTACATAAAATGGCTTACCAAAGAAATAAGCTAAGTTTAGTAAATAAGACGTTGGCATACGCTCGTTAATACGACGTTCAAGTAATGCCAAGAATTCTGCAATTTCACTTGGAAGCAATTTAGAATCTAAAATCTCTGGGTTTGCATTCCAATCAAGAGATAATGTCTGTAATACCAGTGCTGAACTTTCAGCAACATAATCTTCTGTACCTTGACCTAAGTGAGCATCATATTGACGTAAAGCTGTAACACCAAAACGAATAAAATCACGAATTGTCGTTAAGTTTTCAGCTGCTTCCTGTAAATGTTCAGGGCTAATAGTCGGTCGATCCACTTAAGGCGTCTCCAAGGTCATAATTTTTTAAACGGCTTATGATACCTTGTTTTTGGCCCTATTGATCATGCAACTATGTTTTTATTCATTCTAGAAAATCATTTTTCAAACATCTGTGTAATGGATTCATTTTTAAAGTCATAAACTTCACTTAGATCTAAGTAAGCAACGATGATTTAAATTGAAACGATTAATGATATGTCTTTTCTCAAAAGAGTGTTTATCGGTTAGTGATATAAAGCCCTTTAAGTCTATACTTTTACCCCCATTGATAATTTTAAGTTTTATTTTGGGCTAAATATGAGCTACAAACATAATAATTTAATGGCTATGCGTCAAAGCTATTGGGACGACACCCAATCACAAACCGTACAATCTGAAAAAAAATATTTTCAGCAAATGTTGGTTGATTTGGATATTTTCCCTCAAGCAACGATTGAAAATGCGCGTGCTTTATTTTTCAGCTTGCCCAGTATCGTCATTGTAAAAGGTTACGCTTCTGGCTTTACTCACACTGAAGTGCACAACTTGATTAAGCAACATATAGAAGCACACAAACTTGAGTTACAGCGAAACAGCAGCGTTAAAATCAAGTTTAATCTATAAAATTTGATCTCTAATCCTGCTTAAAAATAAAGCTTTAGTAATCAGTTTGCATAAGCTTACTGCTGATTCAGTAAGTTGAACTATTTTAATACGTTAAGAAACGCTAGAATTCGATACAATGTATTTTTCTGCGAATTGCTGATTAAAGGATTTAATTTACATGTCAGATCAGAACGATAAGCTTAAACAACTGAAAACCTCCTCTATGGATCGTCGCTTATCTATCGCTAAAGCTTCTTTGCTTGCAGGTACTCGTTGGGCTGCATCTAACGCTACTTCTATGTTTTCTAGTGAAGAAGAAAAAGAGAAAAAACGTAAAAAAGCGATGAAAGATCAGGCTGAATATCTCGTCGCAGAAATTGGAAAATTAAAAGGCTCAATCGTCAAAATTGGGCAAATGATGGCATTATATGGTGAGCATTTCCTGCCAGAAGAAATTACGCAAGCCTTAAATACACTTAACAATCAGACTGTCGCTTTGGCATGGCCTGCAATAAAAGTTCAACTACAAGATCAACTCGGTTCAAAACTTGATGATCTAGTTATTGATCATGAGCCTCTGGGTACAGCATCTTTAGCGCAAGTGCATCGTGCAAAACGCAAATCTGATGGCCTAGAACTGGTCTTAAAAATTCAATATCCGGGTGTAGCAGATGCCATAGATTCAGATATGAATCTATTCAAAAACATGCTGAAACTCACCCGTATGGTGCCTCAAACGCGTGAATTTGATCAATGGTTTGATGAAGTGCGTGAAATGATGCATCGCGAAGTTAATTATAAAATTGAAGCAGATACAACACGCCGTTTTGCTTCTCGCTTAAAAGAAGATCCACGCTATATCGTGCCACAAATCATTGATGGCTACTCAACCAATCAAGTATTGTGTATGACATTTGAACGTGGCGTACCGATTAATAGTCCAGTCATGCTCTCGCTACCTCAAGAGCGACGTAATGCATTAGGCGAAGCTTCTCTTGAAATTGCAGTACGTGAAATCTTCGAATGGGGAGAAATGCAAACTGACCCAAACTTTGGTAATTACTTGGTACGTCTAGGCAATGGTGCCGATGTACTTGATAAGATTGTTTTACTCGACTTCGGTGCAATTCGTCAGTTCGATGAACATTTACTTAGCGTCGCTCGTAATTTAATTACTGCAGGTTATAACCACAGTTCGGATCAAATGGTGAAAGCCATGACAGGTTATGAATTCTTTGATGGCATTCCACAAAGTATCAAGCCAGATATGGCTAAAGTTTTCTTACTTGCGACTGAAGCATTCAGTAGCAATGAAAATAATCCAAACATCCCTGCTGGCGTTATGGACGAGCAAAATCACTATGATTGGAAAAAAAGCCAATTACATAGTCGCGTTATGCAACAAGCGTCTAAATCAATGGCATCGCGTTATTTCTCTGTTCCACCGAAAGAATTTATGTTTATTAGCCGTAAATTTATTGGTGCTTATACATTTATGACCGTCATTGAAGCAAAAACCAATGTACGTCGTATGATTCAAAAGTATCAATAATTTTAATTACAATTCGCCAACGACTTGGTTGAAAAAATGTCAGCCAAGTCAATTAATAAAAAAAACATTCATTTTATTTTTTCAATAAATTTAATAATTTTAATATCTTATATTTACACACCACCCAGCCAAAGCCGTTCATCATTGACAATTAAGCATGTCACTTCTGACATGGTTTTTATGTAAGCGCCATGTCAGCATAAAAATAGAACAAGGTGAATGGAAAACAACAATGACCAATATGGTAAACAAGGCACAAGGATTTGGGCTTTCTCTTTTAACAAAAATCGCTGGTAGTGACGTATTAGATCAATTTAAATTACGCAAATTGGTTGAGAAATCGCTGTATCAAGGTTCAAAGGCTGGATTTAAAACCTTGAGCCATACGCAAAAAGCCTTTAAAACCAATAAGGATGTACATAAGCAACGTCTACCTAATCAGCAAAAATCATTGTTCGATTTAAATTTGACCGAAGAACAGCACATGACTGCTGAAGCAATGCAGCAATTTGCCAGTGAAATCCTTTATCCGCTTGCTCACCAAGCAGATCAAGATGAAAAATTTCCTGACGTCCTTTGGCAGCATGTACAAGATTTAGGTTTAAATTATTATGCACTGCCAGAAGCTTTGGGCGGCGTAGCTGCAGAGAAAAATATTATCAGTAATATCTTAATTGCAGAACAGCTTGCCGAAGGTGATTTTAGCCTTACAGCTGGGTTGCTTTCGACCTTTAGTTGTATCAATGCAATAACACAATGGGGCTCAGAATCTATTCAAGCAACATATTTACCTGTATTTGCTGATGACGCAGACATCGTCGCAACATTTGCCGTCCAAGAAGCAACGGCTGCATTTAATCCCATGCAACTAAAAACCCGCGCTATCGCAGATGGTTCAAACTATAAAATCAGTGGTGAAAAAACCTTAGTCTTACTCGGTGAGAAAGCTGATGTAATTTTATTATCAGCCATGCTAAACGGCCAACCCGAAATATTTGTAGTACAACGTGATCAAACCATCAGCGCAAAAAAAAAAAAAAAAAAAAAAAAAAATCCCCAGCAATGGGATTAAAAGCAACGGAAACGGTAACACTCAACTTTAATCAGACGCCTGCTCAACGTTTAGGTGATGATGATTTTAACTACAGCGCATTTGTTGATTTAGGCAATTTGATGTGGTGTGCAATCGCTGTAGGCACTGCTACAGCCGTTAAAAAATACTGTATTCGATATGCCAACGAACGAACGGCCTTTGGTGAACCCATCTCACATCGTCAAAGTGTCGCTTTTATGATTGCAGATATGGCTATTGAGCTAGATGCTATGCATATGTTGATTTTAAATGCTGCAAGTTTAGCTGAGGCAGGTAAACCTTTTCATCGTGAAGCCTATTTAGCTCGTCTGCTCTGTGCTGAAAAATCCATGAAAATTGGTACTGATGGTGTGCAAATTTTAGGTGGTCATGGCTTTACCAAAGAACATCCTGTTGAACGTTGGTACCGTGATTTACGTGCCACTGCAATTTTACACTCTGGCTTACATGCTTAGATCAGTATAAAAAATAAGGAATAAATCATGAATTTACAAAATCCAAAAAAATTCAAAATGCTGATCGATCAAGCACACGAAGTTGCACTCAATGTGCTCCGCCCTATTTCACGTAAATATGACAAAGCCGAACATGCATATCCTAAGGAATTAGATATGTTGTCATCACTCGTTGATGGCATGAACGACGGTGGAGATGGCATGAATGCAGGTGCTGCGGTAAACAAGCGTGGTGATACAGATAGTGGAAATAAAAATGGCGTGAACATGTCGACAGCCTTAAGTGTGATAGAGATGTGTTATGGCGATACAGGACTTTTACTGAGTATGCCGCGCCAAGGATTAGGAAATTCAGCTATTGCTGCCGTTGCAAATGATGAGCAACTAGACCGCCTTAAAGGCACTTGGGCAGCCATGGCGATTACTGAACCCAACTGTGGCTCAGATTCAGCATCCATTCGCACCACGGCGACGAAAGATGGTGATGAATATGTACTTAATGGCGAAAAAATATTTGTGACTTCTGGTGAACGTGCAGATTCAGTTGTGGTTTGGGCAACCTTAGATAAAAAATTAGGTCGTGCAGCCATCAAGTCTTTTGTTGTTAAGAAAGGCACACCTGGTATGACTGTGGAGCGCTTAGAGCACAAACTCGGTATTAAAGCTTCAGATACCGCTGCGATTAGCTTTATTGATTGCCGCGTTCCTGCGGCCAATTTGCTTGGAAATGCGGAAATTGATGTAGCTAAAGGTTTTGCTGGTGTCATGGAAACTTTTGACAATACACGCCCTTTAGTCGCAGCAATGGCAGTTGGTTGTGCTAAAGCCTCACTTGAGCGAATCAAAGAAATTTTTAAAGATGAACTTGATGCGGAATATGTAACGCCATTTTTACAAAGTTCAAATATCGCAGCTCAAATTTATAGAATGGAAGCTGAATGGGAGGCATCGCGTTTATTGATGCTTAAAGCTGCATGGATGGCCGATAATAAAAAACCAAACTCACGTGAAGCCTCGATTGCTAAAGCAAAAGCAGGACGAACAGGTAATGAAATAACACTTAAATGTGTAGAATTAGCAGCATCGGTTGGCTATAACGAAGATGAACTATTGGAAAAATGGGCACGAGACTCAAAAATCTTGGACATTTTTGAAGGTACCCAACAAATTCAACAACTCATCGTTGCACGTCGTGAACTAGGTAAAAGTTCAAGTGAATTAAAATAATCGGTTTAAATCTACAACTGAAAGATGGATTTTTTTATGACATCGGTCTATAAACAATCCATCTTTTTATTTTACCTTTTTAATTCAATATGTTTCGTATACGTACTATTCAAGCTCAAGATAATTCAGCTATTGCCGCTATTATTCGTAAAGTTTCAGCAGAGTTTGGCTTAGCAGCAGAATCTGGTTTTGCAGTTGCAGACCCTATCTTAGATAATCTTTATGCAGTCTATACCCAACCCAACTCACAATATTGGGTCATTGAAAATGAACAAGGTACTATCCTTGGTGGCGGTGGTTTATCACCACTCAAAGGTTCAGACGATATTCTCGAAATCCAGAAAATGTATTTTTTAGTTGAACTACGTGGACATGGTTTTGCTGCCAAAATTTTAGAAAAATGCTTTGAATTCGCGAGAAATAATCAATTTCAGGCATGTTACCTCGAAACTACAGCTTCTCTTGGGCAAGCCGTTAAACTATATGAAAAAATAGGTTTTAACCATCTAGAAGCGCCGAAAGGAAACACAGGACATAGTCAAGCTTGTGAAATTTGGATGTTGAAAAACGTATAGTTCAACATCTCCAAACAGTTTATGTGTTTAAGAGACAGACTTAGCCGTTTTAGCTTACATAAGATCAAGTGAATAACGACTGACTGTATTGATACAAATCCTTAAGATGTCATGAAGGAAACGGAAATTCCTCTCAACATAAAACAACAATAATAAGTTTAGCTGCACATGGAAAATGTACGAAAAGAGAAACTGCAATAAAATAGCCCACCCAAAGTGGGCTATTTTATTATCTATTATTGATTGATGTAGAAAAAATAAGCGTATATTACAAATACACTGTAGAGGTTCAATAGAGAAAACCTTGACCATTCTAAGTCAGATTCATAAGATCAAAGCCAGTAAATATGATCTGGCTAAATACTTGAACTATGAAATTGATACAGAATAAATTACATAACGTTTCTTTAACTATTCAAACCGCTAAAAACCATCACCTCAAAATTTTAAGTGTCTTGCTTACCGCTTCAATTTTGACTGGCTGCTCATCCTTAGGTGGTGGTTCTGTTGCCAAACGTGCATCAAAGCTATCCACAGGTATTCAAAAGGCATATGCCGTAAATCCAGAGACTGCCAATCGTGTTTCACCATATATTGTACAAACAGCTGATCAATATGCCGTCGACCCCCTGTTACTTGCAGCGGTAATACGTCAAGAGTCTACATTTAGGCCTTACGTCACATCACCCGCAGGAGCTGTTGGACTGACTCAAGTTATGCCGCGTTATTGGCAAACAACCTGTCAGGGTGATCTATATGATGAACTCACAAATATTAATTGTGGAACGTATATTTTAACTAAGTATAAGAATTCTGCTGGAAGTATGCCTAAAGCACTTGCTTACTATAATGTTGGCCCTACAGCCTACAATACAAATAGAAAAATGAAGAAACAAGGTAAACGATATGCCAAGCAAGTTAAGCAACATCAAAAAAATCTAAAAAGTGCACTGTAATAAATCCAAGTTCAATCCGATGAAACGTAGGATTGAACTTTTCAAATCAAAACACACTTAATTACAATTAAGTGCTTTAAGTCGCATTATTCAGATTGGCTTAAATATTATATTTAATATTTAAGTGAATATTTAACAAACAAACAGATTTTTTATTTAATACCATTTTTATATAAGACAATATCTTTAATATATTAAAAAGATAAAATAATACTATAAAACGGCTTTGTTGCACAAACCTATCTGTAAAGGCTTTTTCAGCGATATAATTTTCAAATGAAGAAGCCTGCACACAAAATCTACCGCACAACCCATTGGCCCGCATATAACCGAGCACTTATGAGTCGCG
>NZ_VPDH01000055.1:0-27006 GCF_013417785.1 Acinetobacter sp. YH12227
TAAATCATTGACATAATTCCAGACAAAGTTCACTTCTGATGCTAGTTGGTCTAACACCTTGCAATGTTTGTCTTTTATACGTAATTTAAGGGTTTTCATGTACTTATATTAACAATCAAAACTCAAGGAAAATAGTCCTTAGTTAAATCAAACGACACTTCATGTCGTGTCGCTTATATCTCTGACCTGAAGGACAGAGTTTTACGCTCCATTTGATAAAAAAGCCCATACTTTGTCTGGGCTTTTCCGTTGTTTAAGATCTAAGAAACTTCTTCAAGCATGACCAACACTGGCTTTGCCCTGATTTACAGATCTCCTTTTTTTCTTCATATAGTTCACAATTCCACTATATCTCGCTCACGCTTTCTCTGAACTTCCACGTTAATTTTGAATCATCGAAAACATATTTAAAAATGAAGGTGATTTCCATGCATAAGTTCGTATCTACACTCGTACTTTCAGTATCTGCAGTTTTGGCAACCTCTGCTGCAATGGCTGCACCAGATCATCGTCAAGATGACCGCCGTTATCACGCTCAGCACCAAGATTCACGTTGGAATGACAACAAGCATTCAGGTAACTGGAACAACAATAACCGCTATGACAATCGTTATGATAACAACCGCTATAACTCACGTGTAAATCCAAGCCGTGATTGGCGTGTAGGGCAAACACTTCCACGTGCTTATGACTCAAGCCGTTATAAAGTCAGTGATCGTGAAGCACGTCGTTTACCGAATACAGGCCGTTACCAACATTGGTACAAAATCAATGGTGACTATGTCCTCGTGAATGATCGTACCGACCGTATTATCCGTATCAGAAACTAATTACTAATTGTCTGTCTCAATGAGTCCCTTTCCCAACACCTGAACGATGTTCAGGTGTTTTTTTATTTTTATCGTTCCGTTTCTGCTTTTTTTGATTAGAATCAGATGTAGGAAACTGATTAAGTGAAATTAGGCATGCAAACGAATTTATCTGAACCGTCATCAAGCACAACCTTACAATATGTGCATTGGTTCCGACATTCTGCGCCTTATATTAATGCTCACCGTAACAAGACCTTTGTCATTATGTTTGATGGTGAAGCAGTACAGCATGACAACTTTCAACATATTATTCACGACATCGCCTTACTTCACTCTTTAGGTATTCGTTTAATTTTGGTTCATGGTGCGCGTCCGCAAATCAACCATAATTTAGACAGCAATAACATTATTACCCCTTTCCATCAGCATCGTCGTATTACCACTCGTGAATCATTGCCTGCTGTAATGAATGCGGTCGGTTCAATTCGTTTGCAAATTGAAGCCTTGCTTTCTATGGGATTGGCCAACTCGCCCATGTATGGCGCACGCATTGACGTGGTCTCAGGTAATTTAGTCACGGCAAAACCTTATGGCATTCGTGATGGGGTCGATTTTCAATTATCTGGTGAAGTCCGTTCAGTGGATACCGATGCCATTCAACGTCATTTAGCCAGTCAAAATATTGTGGTACTTGGGCCAACTGGATATTCCACCACAGGTGAAGTGTTTAACTTATTGGCTGAAGAAGTGGCAACCAAAACGGCGATTAGTTTAAAAGCCGATAAATTGATTTTTTTAGGTAAGCAACATGGCCTAAACAATGAACATGGTCAGTTACAGCGTGAGATTACTCCGCATCAGCTGGATCAGCATATTTATCAGTATCAAGATTCAAACCCAGATATTGCGCTGCATTTACGCGGTGCCAAAGATGCATCGTTACAAGGTGTACATCGTGTACATCTTATTTCCTATGCCTATGATGGCGCATTGGTCGAAGAACTGTTCACCCGTGATGGTTCTGGCACCATGATCACCGATGCTCATTATGAAGAAGTACGTACCGCCAATATTCAAGATGTGGTGGGTCTAATCAGTTTACTCCGCCCACTCGAGCAAGAAGGGATATTGGTCTATCGCTCACGTGAACGCCTTGAAAATGAAATTGAGCATTTTGCGGTGATTGAACGTGATGGCACCATTTTAGCCTGTGCTGCACTGTATCCAATTCCAGCGGCGGAAGGTGAAAAACGCTCGGCGGAAATTGCTTGTGTGGCTGTACATCCAGGCTATCGTAAGTCAAACCGTGGCAGCCAAATTTTGCATTATCTCGAAGAAAAAGCCCGTGCACTTGGTATCGAACAATTGTTCATTCTGACAACCCGCACCGCACATTGGTTCTTGGAACAAGGTTTTGAGCAAGTCAGTGTTGATGATTTGCCGAATGCCCGTCAGGCACTTTATAACTACCAACGCAACTCTTTAGTCTGCAAAAAGCCACTTTAAACGTGGCTTTTTTTCTGCCAATTTATCTTTATTTTGCATAAGGATATGCAAAAAAAACGCTCAAATTTATTAAATTGCTTTTCATTGAATACGATATGCTTATACAGCAACGCAATAAGAAAATAATAACCATAATTATCAAATATTTAATAAATTAAAGAAGCACAATATATGTTTATACAAAATCATAATTATTCATAAGTTTTGCTTATTTTTATTTATCTTTTTTCCTGATTTTAAATTTAACTTTTCTTATTTTTTTCGAAAAAGAAAACTCTTTAGCTTATGTGTTCATAAATCAACAGTTATGCATTTTACCCCTCGATAGGAGCACATACATGAGCACTAACAAAGCAAAACACTGGACAAAAACATTAGTACTGTCTTCAGCGGTTGCGGGTGCCATGATGTTATCCGGTTGCGGTCAAAAACAACAAGAAAGCGTGACCTTAAATATTGGCTTTCAAAAATATGGCTTATTACCCATCCTGAAAGAACGCGGCACATTGGAAACCTCGCTGAAAGAGCAAGGCGTCAATGTGAAATGGGTTGAATTCCCTGCTGGCCCGCAACTGCTTGAAGGCTTAAATGTCGGTAGCGTGTCTTTTGGTGAAGTCGGTGAAGCACCACCGATTTTTGCGCAAGCAGCACAAACCGATTTAGTGTATATCGCCAATCAACCGGCTGTACCGAAAGCAGAAGCTTTAATTGTACAAAAAGACTCGAACATTCAAACCATTCAAGATCTTAAGGGTAAGCGTGTCGCTCTGAACAAAGGTTCGAACGTGCATTACTTACTATTGAAACTGCTTGAAGCCAATAAACTGAAATTTAGTGACATTGAAGTGGTTTACTTACCGCCTGCAGATGCCCGTGCTGCCTTTGAAAAGGGTGCAGTCGATGCTTGGGTCATTTGGGACCCGTTCCTGTCTGCAGCTGAGCATCAATTAAACGCACGTACCATTGCCAATGGCGAAAATTTGGTGAAGAACTATCAGTTCTATTTAGCCGATCGTAAGTTCGCACAAGAACATCCAAAAGTGGTTCAAGCAGTCGTAAACGAGTTGAACTTGACCACGCAATGGGTCTCTAAAAACCAAGATGAAGCTGCCAAATTGCTTGAAGGTAAAACTGGACTTGGTCTTGATGTTCTAAAAACATCAATTTCACGCCTAGGCGACAACGTCACCTTAGTCACACCTGAAGTGGCTAAAGAACAGCAACAAGTCGCTGATGCGTTCTATAACGAAAAATTGATTCCAAATAAATTAAACATTGAATCAGCCATTATCAAATAAGCCGAGATAAAAATAAGGGCACTGCCATGGGTATTTTAAAAACTTTTTCAATTGTTGGTCTTACTACACTCGGCATCAGTTTGAGTGCTTGCCAAAAGCAAGAAGCTGAATCAAACAGTACTGATCCACAAGTCAAAGCTGAAGTGAAGCACATTACCATCGGCTTTCAAAAATCGGCTTTGAACCTGTTGGTTGCACGTCAACAAAAATTGCTTGAGCAACAATTTCCAGGTGCTCAGATTGATTGGAAAGAGTTCCCTGCTGGCCCGCAAATGCTTGAAGCCTTGGCTGTAGGCGCGGTGGATTATGGCTATGTTGGCAACACGCCACCGATTTTTGCTCAAGCTGCCAATAAAGACTTGAACTACATTGGCTATGAGGCTGTTCCTAATGATTCATTGGCTGTGGTGATTCCACCCAATAGCCCAATTAAAACAATTCAAGAACTCAAAGGCAAACGTATTGCGGTACAAAAAGGTTCAAGTGCGCATGAGTTACTGTCTAAAACTTTACAGAAAGCTGGTCTGAGCTGGACTGATATTCAACCGATTTGGATTCCACCCGCAGATGCCCGTGCAGCTTTCGATAAAAAATCAATTGATGCTTGGGTCATTTGGGATCCTTTCCTTTCTGCAGCAGAGTTAGATGTAGGCGCCAAAGTGCTGATGGAAGCAGGCGATTTCCCACAGACCTATTCGTTCTACGTGGCCAATCCTAAAGTGATCCAGGCCCATCCAGATTCACCAGCCAAATTCTTAAATGCACTGAATGCATCAGACCAATGGATCGTCAAACATCAAGATGTTGCATTAGAGATATACCAAAGCAGTACAGGCTTAGAAAAAGCTGTTGCAGCACAAGCCTTTGCACGTCGCATTAAACCTTCACCAGTTAAACCACTCAATGCTGAAGTGGTTCAAGCCCAACAAAATATTGCGGACTTGTTCAAACAAGTTCAATTGATTCCCAACACTATTTCAGTCCAAGAAAAAGTTTGGACACCTGCTTCACATTGATAACCGAGCCATCAATACACAAGGAATTTAACATGAAAATTTTCTGGTTTATCCCAACACACGGTGACAGTCGCTACTTAGGTACCAGCAAAGGTGCACGTCAGGTTGATCATGCTTATATGAAGCAAATCGCAGTTGCGGTTGATAACCTTGGCTATGAGGGTGTACTGATTCCAACTGGCCGTTCATGTGAAGATCCATGGTTAACCGCAGCAAGCTTAATTGATGCAACCAAAAACCTAAAATTCCTTGTAGCTTTGCGCCCAGGTGTAACGACTCCCGCTTTAACGGCGCGTATGGCTGCGACGTTTGACCGTCTCTCTGGCGGTCGTGTGCTACTCAATTTGGTTACCGGTGGCGATGAACAAGAGTTGAAGGGTGATGGTGTATATGAAGACCACGCAACTCGCTACAAAACCGCAGCCGAATACACCACCATTTGGCGTGAAATTCTAACCCGTTCACATACCGGTGAAAGTTTCACTTTCCACGGTGAACGACTCAGCGTTGACGATGCAAAATTACTCTATCCACCGGTACAAAAGCCATATCCACCACTGTGGTTTGGTGGTTCTTCAGAAGATGCGATTGAACTGGCAACTGAACAAGTCGATACATATTTAACTTGGGGTGAACCACCCGCAGCAGTGAAAGAAAAAATTGCCGTGGTGCGTGAAAAAGCCAAAGCCAAAGGTCGTGAGCTGAACTACGGTATTCGTCTACATGTGATCGTGCGTGAAACCAATGAACAAGCTTGGGCAGCGGCGGAAGAGTTAATTCAATACGTGGATGATGCAACCATTGCTGCGGCACAGAAAAAATTCAAACAAATGGATTCAGTCGGTCAACGTCGTATGGCTGAGTTGCACAATGGTGATCGCTCGAAACTCGAAGTTTCACCTAACCTGTGGGCAGGGGTCGGTCTTGTCCGTGGTGGTGCAGGTACCGCTTTAGTGGGTGACCCTGAAACAGTTGCGGCACGTATCCAAGAATATGCTGACCTAGGCATCAGTACCTTTATCTTCTCGGGCTACCCGCATCTTGAAGAATCCATTCGTTTCGCTGAATTAGTGTTCCCGCTTCTTCCATTGGAAACACGCGAAAAATTGGCACAGCCAAATCTGACAGGTCCATTTGGTGAAATTGTGGCAAACAACTACACCCCTGAAGAAAACAAGAAAGCTGCAAAAGCTCAGGAGCCTGCTTAATGTCAAAAACAGTTTCTGTTGAAACCTTCAAAGAACCGAAGGTTTCACGTGGAACACAATTCGGGCAGCGTTTGCTGCCTTGGTTGTTTCCTATAGCACTTATTTTACTGTGGCAACTGGCCTCGGTAACAGGTCTATTAGAAAGTAGAATTTTACCTGCACCCAGTGCTGTAGTTGTTGCCTTCTGGAACCTGCTCATGAGCGGTGAACTTTGGAAGCATGTACAAGTCAGTGCAGGACGTGCCTTGATGGGGCTCTTAGTGGGTGGCGGTCTCGGCCTATTTTTAGGACTATTGAATGGTTCATCAAAATTAGCATCGACCCTGCTCGATACCACCTTACAAATGATCCGTAACATCCCTGCATTGGCGCTGATTCCATTGGTGATTTTGTGGTTTGGCATTGATGAATCTGCCAAATTATTTTTGGTGGCAATTGGGGTGTTCTTCCCGATTTATATCAACACTTACCACGGTATCCGTTCGGTAGATCCACAGCTCATTGAGATGGGTAAAAGTTATGGTTTGAGTGGTTGGCAACTTTATAAAGAAATTATTTTACCCGGTGCAATGCCGTCCATATTGGTGGGACTGCGTTTCTCATTAGGGCTAGTCTGGGTACTGCTCATTGTCGCTGAAACCATTTCTGCGCAAGCTGGTATCGGCTACATGACCATGAATGCCCGTGAGTTCTTACAAACCGACATCGTCTTAGTGGGGATTTTACTGTATGCCCTACTCGGTAAACTCGCTGATGTACTGGCAGTAACACTTGAAAAATATTTGCTCCGCTGGCATGCGGGTTACCAGAAATAATTTAGGAGCATGAGATGACTGATTTAAGCATAAGCCGTCATGCCGATGACAGCACAAAGCCTCAAGACACGACTGCAGCAGATATCAATCCTCATGCTGTACTTGGCGCTGAAATTATTATTGAGCAACTGCATAAATTTTATGGCAGCGTTAAAGTTCTTGAAGACCTCGATCTGCATATCCAACCCGGTGAGTTTTTAGCAATTGTAGGTCGTAGCGGCTGTGGTAAAAGTACCCTGTTGCGTTTAATTGCTGACCTTGAAAAACAAAGCTATGGCGAAATCAAATTTAAATCTGCACGCCATATTCGGGAAGGCATTACCTCAAACGACATTCGCGTCATGTTTCAAGACCCACGCCTTCTGCCTTGGCGCAGTATTGAAAAAAATGTGCAGCTCGGTTTAGACAAAGCCCAACATGCCAATGCGTCGGCATTACTAGAAAAAGTTGGACTCAAAGAAAAAGCTGACTTATGGCCGACCCAATTATCTGGCGGTCAACGCCAACGTGCGGCTTTAGCACGCGCATTGTCGCACAAACCACGCATCTTACTGCTCGATGAACCGTTAGGCGCACTGGATGCACTGACTCGTTTAGACATGCAAAACTTGATTGAAAAATTATGGACTGAACAAGGCTTTACCGCCATTTTAGTAACGCATGATGTTAGTGAAGCTGTGCAGTTAGCAGACCGTATTATTTTGTTAGATAAGGGGCATATTGCCAAAGAGTTCAACGTTGACTTAGCACGCCCACGGCAAAAAGGCATTGCCTTCACTGAACTTGAACAACAAGTTTTAACTGCCGTTCTAGCAACTTAACTAAGTGTAGTAGGAACCTAGCTAAAGCCTTAGCTAGGTTCTTATATCATGCGCCATCAAGATCATGCTTAGACAGAACTTGGTGGTTAAAAGACAGAGATAAATTAATTCTGCCAAAAAATGTTTTTTTAGCATTTTATGGCATTCGTCGTAAATATTTAAAGAACGAACAGAATAAACTGCCATTATTCATAAAATTACAAACTTTCGATGTGCACAAATCTGATGATTTGCCGTACAATTCAATATTCCCTTTTCATTTTCTTAAAAGAGCTGATGGAACAAAAAAAGAGTACCCAGAAACGCCACCAGTTGCTCAATGCGGCACTGGATGTCTTTTCCCTGTATGGCTTTAATGGTGCCAGCCTGGATGAGATCGCGCAGATTGCAGAAATGCATAAATCGAATATTTTCTATTATTATGAAAATAAAGAAGCGCTTTATGTTGAAGTTCTGACTACTGTGCTACAAAAGTGGCTCGCTCCACTTCAGATGCTTGAAGCTGAACTTGAGCCTGAAGAAGCAATCACCAATTATTTATTGCAGAAAATTGAAGTGTCTCGCACTCAACCGAAAGCATCGCGTTTGTTCGCACTTGAAGTCATTCAGGGCGCACCGCACATTATTGAAATCCTAAAAGGACCGCTAAAAAAATTGGTGAAACGTAAAGCCAAAGTGATTAGCAACTGGCAGGAACAAGGCAAAATTTCGAAAGAAATCGACCCAGAAATTTTCATTTTAAACATTTGGGCAATTACGCAAAATTATGCGGACTTTGCAACACAAATGGAAATGGTTACCGGTAAGACATTACGTAATCGCAGTATGCAACAGCGTATTATTCAACACACTGTACACATGATGCTTTACGGAGCAATTCCACGTACTGAAAAATAGTGGAACATACAGGTCATATTGGCATACGACCATAGCCACCTATGGTCGCCGACCGGTTTTTCCTCATGTTATTATTTTACTGTTTGATATAATTCTAATAATTTTTTTGCACCTAACAATAAGTTTTCTTCCCAATCCAGATGTGCTGTGTCATTCGCCCCATCAGTAATGTATTTGACTGAAACAAAGCGGACACCCAGCTTTTTGCATACTTTCGCGATTGCGTAGCCTTCCATATCGACAAGATTACACGGTACTTTCGGCAGCCCAGTTTCAAAGCTGTCGCCAGTACCACAAATACCTTTGGGTAATTGTGCAAACATGGTTTCAGGTATGATTGCCGCAGGATGATCTTGATCCATTGGGGTTACCCCAACGTCAAAACCCAGTGGTGAAACATCCATATCACGTTGAACAAACTCAGCAACTTCCACCAAAGCATGTGCATCAAAGTGTGAACTTCCTGCCGTACCTAGGTTTAATAACGTGCTACAACCGGTTTTTTGGATCACTTCAAAGGCTTTAAATGCTGCATTGACCTTCCCGATTCCGCTGTAATGCACATCAATGCCTGCCGCTTCAAACAGACCTTTAGATTCATTAGGCAGCGCCATAATTAATGCGATTTGCTGACTCACATGTAACTCCTGAAATTCTTCCGCATTGATATAGCACAAATTGCGCGTCTTGCCCTGCCCATTAAAAATTAAATCTAAATTTCACCTCATCTTCGGTCGTTTTTCTTAAGATTCACAACGCCAAATCATCATCGACTGGTTAAATTTGAAATTGCATGGGGCGTTTTCCAATAAATGAAGGCGCAAGCTGCTGATCATGGCGCAGTGCATCGAGGATTTTTTCTAAAGCAATATGTGCCATATCACCTCGTACACTATGGGAATGTGTCATCGGCATATTTTCCAGCCCTTTACGACGTGCTGATAAAATTTTAATGTCTTGATTATTCACTACCCACGTGTAGGCATTTACCGCAGGCATTAGGGCTTTGGCTATCAATTTTGGAATTGGAAACTTATAGCTGACACAGGTATAAACCCGTGATTCATAGGGCCCTACCGGACTAATTAAGCTATTAAACACCATACCTGAAGGCTCCCCCCAGTGATATTCCACCAAAGTGATATTAGGCGCAATAAAGCTGTCTCGATGCACCTGCTCTGCACCATGCGGGTTGGTCAACCAAGGCATCATGCCCACATCTGCATCATGATCATGGTATTCCACTACCACCTTACGTGGCTCTACCTCAATGGTCGCATCAACAGCTTTACCAGATTCAGAACGGAACCAGCCTTCATGCACAAATATGGTATGAGTCACATCCATAATGTTTTGCGCGACCGCTCCCATTTCTCCATCATATTTACCAACCATGTAATAACTCAGCCACCCTGGCTGGTCGTAAAATGGCAATTTAAATACTGCAGGTCTTTGATTTTCAGGTTTCTCCCCGAGGTAAATCCACACCACTCCATCTTGCTCACATACGTCAAAACTACGTTGCTTAAAAGGATGCGGTTTTTCTGGAAAGAATTTGCCGTTCACACTCGGAATATAAGCCACATGACCATCAGCTTGATATGACCAACCATGGTAAGGACAAGAGACACAACCATTTTTTACTTTGCCATCGGATAGCGGTACACCACGATGCACACACTGATCTAATAAAGCCGCGGCACGACCATCTTTTTTGCGGAATAGGACGATTTTTTTACCGTATAGGGTCGCTGCGAAAGGCTGATCTTTTTTCAATTCTTTTGACGTACAAGCCACATACCATTCTTCTAATAATCCTTTGGCGTTGTCCCAAAATTCAGTTTGAGCACACATAAATATTCCCTATTTTTCATTTTTTGTTTTAATTCATCGGATTCAATCGCATGAACCGAAATACGCGCAAATTTTATACATCAACATTTGGCTTGAATAGCAGAATAACGTAACAACCGTACAAAGGTACACAAAGCCTATATCTACATCTATAGCACTACATTTGCAGCCCAGCATGGGGCTGGCTGCATATGTATAAACGCTACGTGCTTGGTATTTTAAGTGGTCGTTTTTACAGTGATATAAGTTTTAAGACAAGGAGAGAAAAACAGTGTGCCGCGGTAAAAACCTTGGATGGTTTTACTAATCACCATCAACCAGAGTGCACAGAGGAGTATAGCCAAGCTGCTGCCACAAAGCGCAATACTATGTAGTTGGGTTTGTTCGGCTAAACTCATTACGGCTAGGCTAAATACTCCTAATGGAAACGTCATTGCCCACCATCCCAGATTAAAGGGCAAATCACCTAGATGTTTGAGCGTGGTTAATATCGCAATGCCCAACCACCATAGACCAAAACCCAGTAAAATGAGTGCAGCCAATATTCCACCTTGTTGTAAGATGGGGCCTAAACTCTCCAGATTCACAGCGGTTAAAATACGAGGTGCTTGTTCACCCAGCAGCAATAAAGCAAGCGCACCTGTACCAATTGGTCCCAAAGCTAACCAACTGCTAATCGCCATATCTTTGCTTGGCAATTGATGCAAAGCCAAACGCAATAGCAGAATGGTTAATATGCCAAAAGCAGGCAAAACTGAAATACCCCACAGCACATAACTGCCCAATAGAATATTTGCTGCATGGCTATCTGCGGGTAGATGCGCTAACAACAGTGCACCTGAACTGGCTGCGACTTCACACGCCACGATCGGGAGTAACCAAACGGCCGTCATCCCTTGTAGCGCATGCTGTTGACGACTAAACATCATAAAAGGAACACACCAGGCAATGGCCACTGCCAATAAGACATCCACATACCAAAGATATTCTGCCCACAATAGCAAGGTTGTAAGATGCTCTAGAGCATATAACGTTGGGCCGAATTTTAAAGCGCCATTAATTAAGGTCGCTAATGCCATCGGAATAGCGCCTAAAAATAAGCTCATCACAGGATGTTTAAAAATTAGCTTGGCTTCTTGTGGATACAACACCCAACGACATAAATACAGCACGCTAAATAAAATAAATAACCCCACATTGATCTGCCATAGTCCTGCGCCCAATGACCACATCAGCTGCGATGCAAAAGGCAATTGCGGTAAAATGAGTGCCACAACTCCTGTCCCCATCACTACGGTGAACCAGTTTGGAGTAAAATGACGAATCAAGTCTTGTTTATGCTGTAGTTGATAAAATGGCATTTTCATCGCAGGATGCTCATCAAAATGGATTACACTTAGTCTAGCCAAAATCATAAATAAGAAAAATTGATTGATATTTATTTTAAGTATCATTTTAATTGATATTAAATTCATCACTGCATAAAAAAACTTGAGTAAAAACACAACAACAAGACGAACGCAGAAGATTATGGCAATATATAGCCCTTAAACATTTTCAACGATTTGATTCGCCCATGAAGCTGCTCCGCCTGAATGCTTTAGCGCCTAATGCCTTAACTGACAAAACTGCCGTGACCATTGGTAATTTTGACGGTGTGCATTTGGGTCATCAGGCCATGATTCAGCAGCTGAAAACTGTCGCAGAACAGCAGGACTTAAAAACTGCGGTCATGATTTTTGAACCGCAACCGCTTGAATTTTTTAAAGCTTATGATGCTCCTCCACGTATTTCTTCATTACGTGAAAAAGTTGAATACTTGAGCGAACTTGGTGTTGACTACATTGTAGTGGCTAAATTTGATGACGCCTTTCGTAATTTAAGTGCGGAAGAATTTGCGGACCAACTCAAGTTTAAACTCAATACGCAAAGCTTAGTTTTGGGTGAAGATCATCATTTTGGTAAAAACCGCCAAGGCAATAGCCAATTCCTACGTGACTACGGTTTTAATGTTACCGATTTGCAAAATGTTGAAGTCGATGGCGAACGTGTCAGTTCAACATTGGTACGTCAAACCTTACAAGCGGGTAATTTAACATTGGCGGCAAAATTATTAGGTCGCCCATATAGCATCACTGGTCGTGTGCAATATGGTGATCAAATTGGTCGTACCATTAATTTCCCCACCATCAATGTGCGTTTAAACCGTCATAAACCCTGTTTAAACGGCATTTATGGTGTTGAAGTGGTCTGCGAAACCACTTCCCTCCAAGATAAAGTAAAATCCGATCAACCCGAAAAATTGGGTGTTGCAGGTTATGCTCCAACTGCATTGTTTGGCGCAGGCCATGTCGGCACACGTCCGGCCATTAAACAGATCCATCCTGAGTGGCGATTAGAAGTACATTTCCCTGATGTTTCTGCTAATCTGTATGGCCTGTTAATGCGGGTGACGTTCTTGAACTTTTTACATGGCGAAAAGGACTACCCTTCGCTTGAAGCACTTAAAGCTGGAATTGATGATGATGTCGAAAAACTCCTTGAGTTTCGCCATAAGCACCCTCATTTTCCATTTTAAACCCTAATTATTTAATGTAAAACGCGTCAGTCAACTGGCTGATAAATTTGGAAGACAACTTGCATGAGCGATAAGCAAACTCCTGAAAATGCAGTGGATTATAAAGCCACGCTAAACCTCCCAGGTACTGAATTTGCAATGAAAGCAAATCTCGCAGTACGTGAAGCGAAATGGTTAGAAGAGTGGTATGCCGACAACATTTATCAGCAGATTCGTGCATCGCGTATTGGCAAGAAAAAATACGTTCTTCATGACGGCCCTCCTTATGCCAATGGTCAAATCCATTTAGGTCATGCAGTCAATAAAGTCCTAAAAGACATCATCATTAAAAGCCGTGTCATGGACGGTTTCGATGCCCCTTATGTACCAGGTTGGGACTGTCATGGTCTTCCAATCGAACTTAAAGTAGAAGAAAAAGTCGGTAAAGTCGGCGTAAAAGTGGATGCATCTACTTTCCGTAAAGCATGCCGTGAATATGCGTACACCCAAGTCGAACTACAAAAGAAAGACTTCGTGCGTATGGGCGTGTTCGGTGATTGGGACAATCCTTACTTAACGATGAACTTCAAACAAGAAGCAGACATCGTTCGTTCATTAGGCGCAATTGCTAAAGCGGGTCATATCGAGCCAGGTTTGAAACCTGTGAACTGGTGTTTGGACTGTGGTTCAGCACTTGCAGAAGCCGAAGTTGAATACGAAGATAAAAAATCAGACGCGATTGATGTCGGTTTCAGCGTTGTTGATCTCGCTGATCTTTCAGCACGTCTAGGTGTTAGCGTTGCTGACCGTACAGACATCGTGATTTGGACCACGACACCGTGGACCATGCCTGCCAACCAAGCGGTTGCACTCCATGCAGAAATTGAATACCAATTGGTAAAAGCAACGGGTGAAGACAAAGCAGCTCAAAACTTCATTCTTGCGAAAGACTTGGTTGAATCTGCAACTGAACGTTATGGCTTTAATCAGGTTGAAGTGATTGCTGAATTCGCAGGCGCAAAACTTGAAAACTTATTGTTGCAACATCCGCTTATCGCTGAGCGTCAAGTACCTGTGATCTTGGGTGAACACGTCATTGCAACCAGTGGTACAGGTGCCGTACATACCGCGCCAGGCCATGGTGTGGACGACTATAAAGTCGGCTTACAGTACAACTTAAAAGTTGAAAACCCTGTCGGTGGTAATGGTGTGTATTTACCAACATCACCAATCTTCCCAGGCGAGCACATCTACAAAGCCAATCCAAAAATTATTGCGGCATTGACTGAAGCAGACAAGCTTTGGGCACATGTAGTCATCAAGCATAGTTACCCACACTGCTGGCGCCATAAAACACCAATTATCTTCCGTGCGACACCACAATGGTTCATCAGCATGGACGCGAAAGGTTTACGCCAAAAAGCATTGAATGCGATTGAAAATGACATCAGCTTTGTACCAGATTGGGGTAAAAACCGTATTCAATCGATGATTGATGGTCGTCCGGACTGGTGTATTTCACGTCAACGTACTTGGGGCGTGCCAATTCCATTCTTCGTACATAAAGATACCAACGAATTGCACCCACGGACACCTGAATTGATTGAAGAAGTTGCGAAACTGATTGAACAAGAAGGTATTGATGGCTGGTATAACCGCGATGCAGCAGAGTTCATCGGTGATGATGCGGAAGCATACAACGCCGTACGTGACACCCTAGACGTATGGTTCGACTCAGGCACAACGCACTTTGCTGTACTTCGTGAACGTGAAGAATTAACAGACCCTGCTGATTTGTATCTTGAAGGTTCAGACCAACACCGTGGTTGGTTCCAATCTTCATTATTAACGTCGATTGCGATTAATGAACGCGCGCCATACAAAGGCTTGTTGACGCACGGTTTCGTGGTGGATGAAAAAGGCCGTAAGATGTCAAAATCAATCGGTAACGTGATCACACCGCAAGACATCATTAAAGATATGGGTGCAGACGGTTTACGTTTCTGGATCGCATCTGCGGATTACCGTTATGAAATGACGGCTGGTAAAGAAATCTTTAGCCGTGCATCTGATGGTTACCGTCGTATTCGTAACACGCTTCGTTTCTTGCTAGCGAACTTAAATGGTTTCAAACCATCGACTGATGCATTGCCTGTAGATCAATTGATCGCGCTTGATCAATACATCTTACAACGTGCCGCTGACGTGCAGAAAACCATTCAACAAGCTTATGAAGATATGAATTTCCATATCGTGACCAATGCGCTGACTAACTTCTGTATCAACGACTTAGGTGGTTTCTACTTAGACATCATCAAAGACCGTCAATACACCACCAAAGCAGACTCGGCAGCACGTCATTCAGCACAAACTGCGCTGTATCACTTGGTACAAGCGTTTGTACGTTGGATGTCGCCTATCTTGAGCTTCACAGCACAAGAAGCATGGCCGCTCATCCCTGAGCAATCAGAGAAATACGTATTCACGACTGAATGGTATGACATTCCAACTGCATCAACTGCCAACGTGGTGTCAGAAGCAGAATGGCAAACCCTCATTGCAGTGAAATCTGCGGTGAACAAGCACATTGAAGCTGCGCGTAATGCAAAAACAGTCGGTTCTAACTTATCTGCAAAAGTAGAACTTTGGGCATCTGAAGAGCTCAAGACTGTACTTGACCGTCTAGGCGATGAACTACGTTTTGTGCTTATCACCTCTCAAGTAATTGTGAATGCATTTGATGCAGCACAAGGCAATGAATCTGACCTTGAAGGTTTACGTGTCAACGTATCTGCTGCTGACGGTGAAAAATGTGCACGTTGCTGGCATGTTCTTCCTGATGTAAATACACATCACGAACACCCAGGTCTTTGTTCTCGTTGTATTATTAACCTTCCTACAGGTCAAGGCGAAGAGAGAAAATATGCCTAATCCACAAGAAAAAAAGGGCTTATTCCAATTCTACCCACACAATTTGGTGTGGGTGGGTTTATCCATTGTTGCGATTATTCTCGACCAATGGACCAAATGGATTGCAAGTACGCATCTGAATTATGCAGACCCTGTACCTGTAACGCCCTTTTTAAATTGGACATTACTGCATAACTATGGCGCAGCCTTTAGTTTCTTGTCCGATGCCGGTGGATGGCAACGTTATTTCTTTACCTCACTAGCAGGTATTGTGTCTGTGATCTTTGTATTTTGGCTCATGCGTATGCCAAAAACCGTGAAAGTGTTACCGATTGCGATTGCCCTAATTTTAGGTGGTGCAATTGGTAATTTGATTGACCGTGTAAGCCTAGGCTACGTGGTTGATTTCATTCACGTGTACTACAACAATAGTCACTTCCCTGCTTTTAATATTGCAGATAGTGCCATTACCCTTGGCACCATCTTGCTTCTTATCGATACGTTTTTCTTAGAAAAACACCGAATTCAACGTGCGGAAGCGCAAAATGACTGATTTTATTAATCCAAACGAGGAAACTCGTATTGAAGATGGCTCTAAAGTCGATCTTCATTTTTCTGTCGCAATTGAAAATGGCGTAGAAATTGACAATACTCGCAGCCGCGAAGCACCTGTAAGCCTCGTTATGGGCGATGGCAGCTTACTTCCAGGTTTTGAAAAAGCATTGTTTGGTTTACGTGCTGGTGACCGTCGTACGGTTAGCCTGCCACCAGAAGATGCTTTTGGCCCATGGAATGCTGAAAATGTACAAAAGTTTGATACCGTAAAATTTGATCCAGCACCTGTGGTGGGCCATATGATCGAATTTGAAGACAAAGCCAAACAAAGCTTATTTGGCGTGATTAAAACAGTCGGTGAAGACTTTACTGAAGTTGATTTTAACCACCCATTGGCGGGTAAAAATATTACTTTTGAAGTAGAAATCTTCAAAGTGACACCTGCGGGTCAACAAGGCATCAAAATTATTTAATCGATTCAGTTCGATGACTCTAAAAGCGCCCAAGGGCGCTTTTTTTATATACTGAATGCTATTCGATACACATTGATTATAGTTATTTAGCTGAATTCAGATTAATTTAATAAAAATGGAACATTTCATGAAACTTTATATTATTGTCGGCAGTGTCCGTGAGGGGCGTACAGCACTGAAAATTGCAAAATGGTTGCACTCAGAAATTGAAAACTATGACTTTAGTACTGTTCAAACTGAAATTGTTGATTTAAAAGAGTGGGATCTTCCAATTTTCGCGGGTGCAAATCCACCCTTAACCGGTATTTATGACCAGCCCAAACAACAAGCTTGGGCAGACAAAATCGCTCAGGGTGACGCCTTTATTTTCATTAGTCCTGAATATAACCACGGTTATAGCCCCGCCCTCAAAAATGCACTCGATTACTTAGGTAAAGAATGGGCAGGAAAACCTGCAGCTTATGTCAGCTATGGTGGTACCAACGGTTCACGTTCTATTGATCAAATACGTCAAGTGGCAACACAGTTGGGCTTAATTGATAGCAATGCGGTCGTTGAAATTCGTGATATTTTTGCCCGTAACCGTACTGAACAATTTGAACCGAATGAATTTGATAATAAGGCAGTAAAAGCAGCCTTTGATAAGCTTGTACAGTACGTCAGTGCTTAATTAAATATTGAACAATCTTGTACGCTCAGACTTACAAAGTATTCGGCTGTTTGCGGCTATTCAGTCAAATAGATTCAATTTATATTGAAGACATACAGAGACAGGACGTCACTGAATATAAAACAACAATGATAAGACAAAAAAGCAGGACGCTTACGGTAGGACAGGAGTTATACCGCTAGAAAGAATCCGAAAAAGCCTCGACAGGATGTTGGGGCTTTTTTCGTTTCAGCCTGATCCAAATACAATTTGAACCGCAAAAGCCACCGCCATACTGAAGGGCAATGGCTCGTGTTTTAGAAGATGATTCTATTCAATTATTTTTTAGAACTTTCAACAATCAAACGTGTCACCAAATATAAGCGTGGCACAATAGAATCCGTCAAAATATATTCGGCTTTGTCTGAATGTAATCCATCTCCAGACATGCCAATCCCTTCAATAATTGCAGCTTTTGATGTAACTCCAGCAAATGCAGCATCAGTTCCACCACCCCAAGCGGTCGTTTCAACTTTCATAGGCAGCTTTAATTCATTTGTGTAAATCTGCTGCGCTTTCGCGGCTAATTTTTTAGCTTGTGGGCTGGCTTCTAACGGTGGACGACGCACTTCAAATTTTACATCGACCTGACTTTCTGCCAATTTTTTAGTTTTCACTTTTTGCTTTAAAGTCTTTTCTAATTCAGCAAAATCTTGGGGTTTTAGAGAACGTGCATCTGCCTGTGCTGTAGCTTGATCTGGAATGACATTTCGAGTTTTACCAGCGCTTGCAACTGTCCAATTCAGCTTTAAACCAGTCTTAGGATTTGAAAGATTTTCTAATTGTTGAATTTGAAAAGCCAATTCAGACAATGCATTGACACCTGCTTCTGGCTTAACCCCTGCATGTGCGCCCCGCCCTTTAATATCTAAATAAGCTGCACCAATACCACTGGTTGCCAACATCAGACTTCCATCTAAACCGCCTGTTTCAAAAGAAAGTACAACATCCTGATTTTTAGCGTTATCCATAATCATTTGACGTGAACCAGGTGAGCTGATTTCTTCATCCGAATTAATTAAAACCGTAATCGTTCCATAATCTTGATATTTTAATTTTTTCAACATATCTAAGACATGAATAACGGCAGCAACCCCTTGTTTATCATCTAAGATGCCTAAGCCATACGCCTTATTTCCATCAATTCGAAAGGGTTGTCCCTGTAACTGCCCCTTTTGATAGACCGTATCATTATGTGCAAGCAGCATGATGTTCGTTTTACCTTTGCCCTTAAGCACTGCTTTGACAATTGGTCCTGTCTGATCAGGTGCACCATCAAGTTTCATAATTTCTTTGGGCTGAATAATTTCCACCACAGCCCCAGTGGCTTTGAGCTGATCTGCAACCACCTTCGAAATCTGATTTAAGCCTTCAATGTCTTTACTTCCAGATTCAATATTCACCAAAGTCTTTAAAGTATCTAAATAGCCCACCTTTTGTGCTTCGGCTATCTTCTTGATCTCAGCAGGCGATGCTGCCCAACTGATCGATGATAAACATAGCAAAGTACTGCCCAATGCAATTGGCAATACTTTAGATTTTTGACCGTTAAAAACATTTTTTAGCATGATTCTTATTCCCTGTTTTTTTCATTATGAATTTTTAATGTCTATTAAATTAGTTCACCTTTCAATCAATTAATCGAAAATATATGTAACATCCATGCCTTTTAAACGGTGAGTACAACAATAACGCCATCGTACTTAGATCTTTATTTGGGTCTATTGACAGCCATGCAGAGCTCACAAAAATGCAAAAGGACACCTTTTCATTCAAAAGATTATTGTACGTTTTAGCTTACACAGACTGCCGAGAATAGACACTATTCACGCTATTAAAATACTTTTATAGTTCAATCATACAGAGACAGGATGTCACTGAACATAAAACAACAATGATAAGACAATGAGCAGGAAGCTTACGGTAGGACAGGAGTTATACCGCTAGAATGAATCCGAAAAAGCCTCGACAGGATGTCGGGGCTTTTTTCGTTTCAGCACGGCTTGTTTAAAAATTAAATTACAAATCGGCTTCAGTACTGCATTAAACATCGACCTTAAAACCTAAATTGACATCACAAGCGGCCTGCCCACCACGGATTGCCCAATTTTCTAAAGGAATTTCCCTTAAAGTAATGATGATGTGATCTTGAGGGATGCCCAATACTGCTAAATTTTGCACCATCAGCTGATAGAGTTTTCGTTTGGTGTCTAAACTACGCCCAGCAAAGCAATCAATCGTAATATGGGTAAAAAGCTCGGGTTGGGTTAAAAGATCAAATACTTGAAAGCGCTCAGGCATATGTACCTGTAGTCGAATATTACGGTCATATTGAGGAAGTTGAAAACTCTGTTCTAATGCGTCAAATACAGCATGCAAAAGCTGTTGTTCTTGTTCTAGACTGTATTGCATTCTGATGTCAATTTGCGTGGCTGACATGCGAATACTCTGGTTATTATAGACGTTTGAATATTATGGAAATCTATAAAATTACGCTGTCTGGCATATATGTGTCGGTATTTTCTTACACAGACTTAGGTCTTTAGCGCTTTAGCCTTTTTACAGTAACGCCTATAGTAAAAGCATACAAAGACAGGATGTCTTGCAATAAAAATAAAGAATGCACAACAGCAGGAAGCTGACCGGTATGACAGGAGTCATACCTTTAGAATGAATCTAAAAAGCCCCGACAGGATGTCGGGGCTTTTTTATTTATATAGCAATACGTTGTTCTGCAAATAGCATCTTCAGTTACTTCATCGTAAATAAGCCATTTTTAAACAAAACTTACACCCTGACAGCAAAACTGTACTTATAATCGCGAATGACATCGAACAAAATATACGCTGTGTTTTTAGCAGCCTAAATGTCACCGCTTAGGGATTAAGCGATAACAATAAAAAATCAAACTAATAATTCGAGAATTGACTATGCAACTGAAGTACGACCAGTTAAACAGCTTCACCCGTATTTTTCATGCCGATCCAACTCATAATAGCATGCAAGATTTAGCTCAATATATTGGTGCACATCGCCAAGAGCTCATGCAGCAAATCCATAAAAATGGCATTGTGCTATTTCGAGGATTTCAGGTCGAACAACCTGAACAATTTAATCAGTTGATTGAGCAATATTTTCAGTTTCAACCGTGGAATGCGTTTAACCCTAACATGCCAGGCTGGGTTGCATCTTGGCTGCGTAAATACAGTGAACGTATTTTAGGTGCAGGAGATTATCGACGTTATATTGATCGTAATACAGTGCAACTCGGACCCGTGGAAAATTCAGTACAAGGTCCACATGTTGAAGGCGGTGTACGTTCCGAACGTTCACGCTACATTGCCTTATTCTGTCAGGAGCCTTCGACCTATTTGGCCGAAACAGGATTCAATAATTTAGAACATATATGGGAAAATTTACCCAAGCATCTTCAAGAAAAATATTTAGGTGCATGGAATCATTTTTCATATGTTTCTGCGCGAAAAATCAGTGTATTCGATCGCTTATTATTAAAGAAAAGTCCATTCAGTTTAGAAATGCGGCAGGATAAAAAGGCTAAATTAACCCTACAACGTTGTCCACTCGTGATTCATCATCCAGACACCAAAAAACGTGTGATTCAACCTTGGGCTTTTGCGAATAATACCAATCCATTTGCGCATCGGGCCGCTAAAGATTGCTTTTTGAATCGTGGGGAAATTGAGATTGATTCCACCGCAGATGGCATGCAATTAACTTGGGAAATTTACAATCATCAAGGTCAACAAATTGAGTGGACTGATGAAGAAAAACAGCAATTTTTTAATGCCATGTATCAAGATGCTTTATTGTTGCAATGGCAAAAGGGGGATGTCGCCATTGTAGATAATATTAAAATTGCGCATTGGCGTATGAATGGCGAGCAAGGCAATCGTAAGTTAATTCAGATTCAAGCCAATATGTTTAACGCGGATGAGCACTATGCAGCTTAACTGAAGTATGTCATTTAATGGATGTACCAAATTAGAGAAGCCCCGAAGGGGCTTTTTTTTTAAATTTTAAATTTTGGTTATTTTTTGATCGCACTTTTCGGTTCAATATTGAATAACCATGCCTTTTCTCCATCTTCAATGCCCCAAATACTGCCATCTTTGGCTTCAATGAGTCCACGAATACGCTGTGGCATGGCAATTCGTTGTATTTCTTGGACAGGTTTAAGCTCTGTATCAACAATTACAATCGCTTGTGAAGATAAGCCACCAATCAGCGCCTTATTTTTCCACTGTGGGAAACGATCGCCCTGATAAAACATCAGACTGGATGGTGAAATCACAGGTGTCCAACTGATGAGCGGTGCTTCAAATTCAGGACGTGTATGATGATCTGGAATCGGTTTATCATCGTAATGATCACCATTTGAAACGATTGGATAGCCATAATTTTTAGCTCGATGTACCAAATTAAGCTCATCCCCTCCTTTCGGACCCATTTCCAGTACCCAAAGCTGTTGTTTAGAATCAAATGCGAGTCCTAAGGGATTACGATGCCCTAAACTCCACACTTGTTGTGCAATCGGACCTTGAGTCTGAAATGGATTATCTACAGCAGGAGTTCCATCACTATTTAAGCGTAGCACTTTACCCAAATTAGACTGCATATCTTGTGCAGGATCGAACTTCTGACGTTCACCTGAACTAACCCAAAGTTTACCATCTGTACCAAAGTGCATCCGATGTGAATAATGCCCTTGACCTTCTACTTTCGGTACTTGCTGCCAAATAATTTTTCGCTGTTTTAAGCTCGGTTGTGCCGCTGTTAGATCAAGCTGAGCGCGCTCAATCACCGCCCCATAACCGCCTTTTCCAGCCTCGGCATAACTGAGGTAAATAAGACCGTTTTGGCTAAATTGCGGATCAAGCACAATATCGCCTAAGCCACCTTGACCGCCATAAGCCACTTTTGGTGGGTTCTGAACTGTGATCTTCTGTTGAGTCGCGGGATTAAAAATGACAATCTGACCTTTTTTCTCCGTCAATAAAAAACGTCCATCTGGGAGTTGTTGAAACGCCCAAGGCTCATCAAATTGAGCAATGTTTTTAATTTGGTAATCTTGCTCAAGTTGCTGTAGTGATACTGAATTTTCAATATTTTTTTCTAATTTTTTCGTGTTATTTTCTGCATGACAAGCACTTGTCGATAAGATACCCAATAACACACAAGCCGTTCGAAATGTCACATTCATTTTCATTATCCAATTCCTTATCCCTTTATAATTATTTGATTCTAATAAATTAATTATGTGAAATATTGAAATAATCGTAACAGGATAATTTTGTACGCTTAGGCTTACACGTGATGCAGATTATTACGGCTATTCAATTTATTCAAACAGGCCTAATCTACAGTTATCAGGAAACAGGAAGTTTCCGAAACAGAAAAACAATAAGAATAGTTTCTGCATCAGGACGTGAGATATGACATGGAGTTGTATCTAAAATACGAAATACGAAGAAAACCCCAACAGGATGTTGGGGTTTTTTTTTCAAGCTGATTTTTTAAGAGTTCACGCTAATCTAGAACTTTCGCATAACATCTCTGTCAAAACTTCTTACAGTTTCCTGCGAAATTATTACATACCCAAATCCGTCAGCTTGTTAGCGTGGTAGACAATCCTCATTGCAAGGAGCCAATCATGACTTTAAAAGCTTTAGTGATAACGTCAAATGTCGGTGTTGAACATGACGAGCTGATCCAACCCTTAAATTATTTAAATGAAAAGGGAATAGAAGCCATTCATGCCGCTATTAAACATGCGGTCGTCCAAACAGTAAAAGCAGACAAAAAGGTCGAAGCTGAAGTTCAACCCAATGCCCAATTAAGCAGCGTAAATGCTGAAGACTATGATGTGTTAGTAATTCCGGGGGGAACTGTCAATGCAGATCATCTACGGATCGATGAAGATGCGCTGCGACTTATTCAAAACTTTGCTGACCATCAAAAACCTATTGCTGCAATTTGTCATGGTCCTTGGGCGCTCATTAATGCTGAACGAATTCGTGATAAAACTCTGACGTCCTATAAAAGTATTCGTTTGGATTTGGAAAATGCGGGTGCGCATTGGGTTGATGAGCAAGTGCATCGCTGCAATACGGGCGGTTGGGTGCTAATTACTTCTCGTTGTCCAGATGACTTGCCTGCGTTTAATCAAGCGATTCAGCAGGAGCTTGAGCAACAGCAACAGCAACAGCAACAGCAACAGCAACAGCAACAGCAACAGCAACAGCAACAGCAACAGCAACAGCAACAGCAACAGCAACAGCAACAGCAACAATACTAAAATGAAAATACCCGCATATTGCATGCGGGTATTTTATGAATAGACATTATAAAATATATGGCTTACAAATTTTTTAAGTACGCTACCACATCATCATTGCCTGCCATTTCTGCAAGCTCTAATGCTGTGTATTGGGTTTTGTGCTGTACGTCTGCCCCTTTCTCTACCAAGAGCTTCACTACGTCCAAATAGCCGTTTTCCGATGCTGCATGCAGTGCGCTATAGCCTTCTTCGTCGGCTGAGTTTACATCAGTGCCATTTGCCAAAGATTTTTCGACTTCAGCCAGTTCCCCTAATGATGCCCAGTACACCAGTTCAGGCAGATGTAGTTCTTCATCATCTTCGGGGATTGGGGAGATAGAATTAAATTGCATATATATTTCCTAACTTTCACTTAGCTTAATGAGCTTTTGATAAAGATCACTCTCCAATCGTTCCAATCCTTCACCATTTTTTAAATAGGTTAAGGCTCTATGGTGAATCATATCAGATGGGATATCATTTACACTTTGGGCCAAAGGAATAACCAATTTACCTAATGTATGAGCAATTCCTGTTTCATACATTACATTAGGATTTTTACCACTAAAATCCACAATTACTATTTTAGATTTAAAAATTAAGTCAAAGATATCTTGAATAATTGTACTATTATCCCAAATATCATCAGCCCTTAAGCATCTTAAATTAGCTCTTTCTGCGGCATTCTTAATAGCACTATAAACATTATCAAAACCTGAAAAAGGCATCATTACCGCTACAAGATCATTTTCAACGTTCACTTCAGGTACTGCAAATACTGAAGGAGAAAAGGTGATCTTTTTTTCTGCTATTTGATTCGATACATGCAATGTATCTTTATCTCCACTGCGATGATCTAAATATTCTTTAATTTTTTGTAAGTTCTGGGGATTATCTATTCGGATTGTCTTAAGAACATCAATAATACACGCCCCATAATCCCCATCCCCCCAACTTAGACTTCTTAGCAACCTTGGATGATTACTAATAATATGATCAGCATTTACTAGGAGGCCAAGCTCACTCCAATCAGTAGCATCAAACTCTTTTTCTATTATTCTCTTTAAATCTAAGATAAGTCGATTACTTTCTTCCTGATTATTATTCGAGGTAAAAGTTGAATTGTACATATAAATATTTTTTGTGATTAGATTTCACTCATAATAATATACAGATAAAAATAAAAAAGCCCCCTTACGGAGGCTTTTCTTTTTAAAAATCACAACTTATGCTTTCGCAGTAGAAGCATCTTTTACTTCAATTTTATCGCTGTCATTTTCATGCATGATCAATGCAACCGCAATTGCAGTAATTAGCACAGGTAAACCCACTGCCATGAAGTTGAAGTGCGCAGGTAAGTTCATACCGAGCAAACCACCAATTAGAATAGGCCCTACAATCGCACCCATACGTCCAATCGCAGAAGACCAACCAATACCTGTCGAACGTACAGCAAGTGGGTAATACTGCGCCACATAGCTGTACAGCAGCATTTGCGAACCAATAGATGCTGCACCTGCCAAGAACACCAAGATGTATAGCAAGAACTGATTCGATTGGAAGCCCATCAAGCTCATTACAATCGCACCCATCATTCCTAAAACCATCAATACAGGTTTTAAATGGAAACGGTCAGCCAAGATGCCACCGCCCACAATACCTACAACAGCACCCACATTCATGACCATCATGAACATCAAGCTGTTATCCATAGAATAACCGGCTGCCATCATCAGTTTTGGTAACCAGCTGCTTAGCGCATACATGGTCAATAGGCACGTAAAGAACGCAACCCAAAACAATAATGTATTTACGGCACGACCACGGCGGAACAAACTCACCACGTTAGCAGCTTCAGGCACGCTTTCTTGCGGTAAAGTGAACACTGTATTTTCAGTCACTTTCACTTCAGGCGCTAAGCGCTTCACGATACTGCGGGCTTTTTCCTGTTTGTTTTCTTTCACCATAAATGCCAAAGATTCAGGCAAAAATTTCCAAATGACAGGTAAAAGGAAAAGTGGAATCCCCGCAATAAAGAACATGATTTGCCAGCCAAAGTCAGGGGTGAACCATGAACCTAAAAGTGCCGCCATCACACCACCAACGGCATAACCACTAAACATCGTCGTGACGAGTGTGCTACGCATCTTCTGCGGTGCGTATTCGGACGTTAAAGCCACAAGGTTAGGCATTACACCGCCAATCCCTAAACCAGCCAAGAAACGCAAAATACCAAATTCTGTTGGATTCGACGCAAAGCCACCAGCGAAAGTCAAACCACTAAACAAAACAATACAGATCATAATGACTTTTTTACGGCCAATCTTGTCTGCGAGTGAACCAAAGAACATGGCACCAAACATCATACCTGCCAGCGCAGTACTGGCAAGCATTCCCGCTTGCATCGCACTTAAGCCCCAGTCTTGCATGAGTAAAGGTAAAACCACACCATTGATTGCTAGGTCGTAGCCATCAAATAAAATAATCAATAAACACCAAGCCACAACATTGAAGTGGAACGGGGTAAACTTAGCCTTATCGACTACAGAATTTATGTCTATTTTTTCCGTTGTCATCGTTCTCATCTCCCATGAGTACTTGTCCATAACATTCATTGAATATTTCACTAATATTCAATAGCGACGGAATATACGGAAGTCAGATTTCTAGCGATATTAGACGTATGTTTAATGAGATATATGCATTCTAAATATATGTTTATTCATTTATTTTTCATGTTTTTTTATGAATATTATTTAATTATCAATATATGATTTTAGGCCTATTTTTTTAAGCTTAAATACCTATTTATATTCAGTAAAATCTTTCAAAATTTAACCAATCCTTTAATTAAATTAAAGATAGTTTTTTCTAATGCTAACTGAAAGCTTGAGTGTTTGTTTAAAAAACATGCTCCAACTTATTTTGTCGCAGTTCTTTGGAACTATTTAATCTGTTTCATAACGATTATTTGATGCTAAAAGCTCTGTAAATACGCTTCTTGAACCGTTTTTAAACCTACGATTTGATGGAATATTTGATCTAAACGTTGCTAATTTTTCCAAGGTCTCATCCTTTTTTATAATGCCTACTCCCCTTATCCTTTTTTATTGCATAAAAAAATCCCCCTATCTCATAAGAGTTAGGGGGATTTTGAATAATGAGCTGGCGATGACTTACTCTCACATGGGTAACCCCACACTACCATCAGCGCTAAGAGGTTTCACTTCTGAGTTCG